>VSOO01000066.1 GCA_009774895.1 Alistipes sp.
CCGCAAGGCGCGCAAAATGAAGCGCTGGGGACACATGGCCCGCACGTTCACCAAGCTGGGCAAGGAGATCGAAATCGCCGTGAAGGCCGGCGGTTCGGATCCCTCGGGCAACACGCGTCTGCGCATTCTGATCCAGAACGCCAAAGCGGAGAACATGCCCAAGGAGAACATCGAGCGCGCCATCAAACGTGCCACCGAGAAGGATGCCGCCGACTACAAGGAGGTGATCTACGAAGGCTACGGCCCCCACGGCATCGCATTCCTCGTGGAGACGGCGACCGACAATACCAACCGCACGGTGGCGAACGTGCGCATGCACTTCAACAAATGCGGCGGCACGCTCGGCAACAGCGGCAGCGTGGCTTTCATGTTCGAGCACAAGTGCGTATTCAAGTTCCACGCACCGGCCGGTGCCGACCTCGAAAGCATCGAGCTGGAGATGATCGACCTCGGCGTGGACGAGTTCTATCCCGAAGAGGACGGCGTGACGGTATACGCTCCCTACGAGTCGTTCGGCACGATCCAGAAGTGGCTCGACGACAACAACTACGAGATCGTATCGGGTGAGGGCGCCTACCTGCCCACCGACACGAAGGAGCTCGATGCCGAGGCCCGCGAGTCGGTAGAGAAGCTGGTCGAGCGTCTGGAGGAGGACGACGACGTGGCGAACGTCTACCACAACATGAAGGAGCCCGAGGAAGCGGAGTAGTTCGGTCGCGGAGCCGCGCATGCACGCCGCCGCAGTGCGGCGCGTGTCATTCGCAGAACGGACCGGCGGCTGTTCGATACTACGGAGCGGACGATTTGCGTCGTCCGCTCCGTATTTTTTTGCTCCCTTGTGCGTAGCAATCCCGATTCTTTCGCGCGCTCCTGCGCCCCGGTCTTTCCGGTTGTCCTCCGCCCGGCCGCCGCAGGTCTTCCGGCCCCGTGAGGGGAGGGCCGGCGACGATGCGGTTACTCGCGGTGCATCAGCGCGTCGATCTTCGCCTCGGCCTCCTGCTGCAACTTGGCGGACTGACGCTCCGCCTCCTCCACGAGCTTGTCGCCCGCCTTTTCGGCGGCGATCTTCGCCAGGGGGTTCTTCGCCCCCTCCACGAGTTTCGTGCGCTGCGCCTCGGCCGCCTCCACGAGTTTCCGGCCCGCACGCTGCGCCTCGTCGCGCAGCTTGGCTGCCTGACGCTCCAGTTCGGCGTTCAGCTTCTCCTTCTGCTCCTCCACGGCCGCGCCGATCTTCTCCTTCTGTGCCTCTACCGCCTCCTCCACGGTCGCATGCCCCGTGAGTCTCTCCACCTGTTCGTCCAACAGGTTTTTCGCGGCCTCTTTCGCCGCGTCCTTCACGCCGAGCGTGATCCGCGGTGCGGTGAACGTGCCGCCGATGCCCACGTCGATCCGCGAAAGCAGGCCGCCCGTCGCTTCGGCCGGCAGCGACACGCGCGCCGTGTAGTCGATGGTCTGGTCCAGTCCCGTGCTTCCCGACAGGTTCACCGTAGCGCCCGCGATCCGCAGGTCGAAAGGCTCGGTGGCGATGCGGCCTTTCGCGATCCGGAAACGCACCGCCACGTCGCGCGACTCGATCGTGCGCAGCTTGTCGTAGCCGAGCGCATCGGCCAGCTTGCCGAAGGCCTCCACGTTCTGTATGCGGATGTTCTCCGAACGGATCACGCCCGCGGCATCGAGCGACATGAGGTCGGGCGCCATGGCGGCATCGAGCGCCGCCGCCATCTTCATCTCCAGCGAGTAGTCGCCGCCCGTCTTGCGGAAGAGCGGCACCAGCTGCTGCACCGTCTCCAGCTCGTCGAACGTGCGCTCGAACGAGGCGTTGCGGATGTCGAGCGACAGCTTCAGGGCCGGACGCGTCGGATCGACCGCCGTGGAGTAGCTGCCCGATGCCTTCAGCGTGCCGCCCAGGGCCTTCATCGAGAGTCCGTCGAGCGCTGCCGCGCCGTTGCGCAGGCTCACGCCGCCCCGGATGTCGGCGAGCGTCATGCGGTGGAGCCGCACCTCGCCGAGGTCGGCCGTCAGGGCCAGGTCGAGGTTGCGCGGCACGACGAATGCCGTGCGCGCCGTCGTGTCGGCTTCGGCGGCAGGCTCCGATGCCGCCGGGGCCTCCTCCGATGCGGGCATGCTGCCCGTCAGTTCGTTGAGGTCGAGCAGCTCCGAGCGCACGTAGAGCCGCCCCCGCAGCGGAGCATCCCTGAGCAGGTAACCCAGGTAGCCGCTCAGCTGGCCGTTGGCCGCGAGGTCGCTCCGGCCCACGCCGACGCTCAGTTCGCCGAGTGTCGCGACCGAGGGCGTCATGGTGGCCGCAATACGGCGGATCTCCACGTCGGGCAGGTTTTCCGTGCGGAGCTTCATCCGCTCCACGACGAGGGTTCCCGACGCTTTCAGCGCCTCGTAACGCTGCTTTTCGATGTCGGACATGCGGCCCGCGGCCGTCACGTCGGCCGTTACCACGCCGCTCAGCCCGATCGACTCGTCCAGCGGATAGACTTCGCGCACGGCCCCGAGGTCCATGCGGCCCGCCACCGAAGCGTCGAACCGCAGGTCGCTCACCGGATGCGACACGGCGAGCGACGCCGCAACCGTGTTGCCCGCGAGGGTGAATCCGAACGTCGGCACGTCGAGCGTCACCCCGTCGAGCGGGCCGCCCGGACCGGCGAGCCGCGCTTTCATGCGGATGTCCGTCACCGCCTTGGGCAGCGCGTCGTAGCGGAACATGCCGTCGGCAACCTCCAGCGACACCTCGAATGCCGGGAGCGACTGTCCGCGCAGCTCGCCCGCAACCCACGCCGCGAGCGAGAGTTCGCCCGAGGCGGTCAGACCCCGGAAGTCGCGCGTGTAGAATGCCGGCACGAGCGACAGCACGTCCTTGAAACGCACGCGGTCGCAGCCTGCCCGCAGCTCCGTCTTCACGGCGTCGGGATCCGCAAGATCGACCCAGCCGTCGAGCGTGAGCGCAATGGCATTCAGCCGCAGCGTGTTGTGCGACAACGTATAGCGTCCGTTCGCAAGGTCGGCCTCCACCTCGGCTTCGAGCGCGGCGTCGGCGCCGCGCAGCAGCGTCACGCCCCCCGATTCGAGCCGCATGTTCTCCGCACCGAAGGCCAGCGCCAGATTCGTGCGGTCGGCCGCCAGGTCGCCGCGCAGACGCAGCGACAGGGGGCCGGAGGCGAAATGCATGCGCGTGGAGTCGTCGTCGTAGCGGAGCGCACCGCCGGTTATGCGCACGTCGCGCACCGCGAGGCGGAACGCCGACGGCGCCGCCGCTTCGTCCTCGGGTTCTTCGGCCGGCTCGGGCTCCTCCGCCGAGGGTTTCATCACATCCCAGTTCACGGCGCCGTCGGCCCGCTTGTGCGCATGGACCTGCGGACGGTCGAGCAGCACCTTGGTCACCTCGAAGCCCTCGTCGCCGAAGAGCGACATGAGGTCCACGACCACCGAAATGCGGTCCGCAGCCAGGATCGTGTCGCCCTCGAAACGCTCCGTGCCCGTGAGGGTCAGGTCTTTCAGTTCGAGCGACGCATGGGGGAAATGGCGCAGCAGGCTCAGGTCGAGCGAGCCGAAGTCGAGCCGCGCGGCAAGCCGCGCATTGGCTTCGCGCCTGACCACTTCGCCGAGGGTTCCGCGGAACGCCATCGGCACCACGAGGGCCGCCGCCAGCAACAGGGCCAGCGCGATGCCCGCAATTTTCAACGCTTTCTTCATAATCGGTATCTTCGTTTCGTCAAATTTCTCCTTTCGGCCCGCGGCTGCGGAACCCGGTGCCGCAGCCCGCCGGCGCATGCGGTCTATTGCCCGAGCCGGCGGCGGAACAGCGTCGTATCGCAGCGTTCGAACCCGCAGCTGAGGTAGAGCGCGCGGGCCGCACTCCGGGCGGCCGACGAGGTGAGCGACACCCGGTCGGCCCCGACGGTGCGCGCATGCTCCAGCGCGGCCTCCACCAGGGCGCGTCCCGCACCCCGGCCGCGTGCCGCGGCGTCCACCACCACGTCCTCGATCCAGGCGCACCGGCCCGAAGGCACGTCGTACCACGCGAGCGAGAGCATGCCCGCCACCTCGCCTCCGGTCTCGGCGCAGAAAAGGGCTGCGGACGGCGATGCCGCCATCCGGGCCAGCGCCTCGCGCGAGGGCAGCGGCAGTGCGGCGGAGAGCTGCGGCACCAGGTGCCGCACGGCCTCCGCGATCCGGTCGTCGATCGCCTCCACTCTGAAAACAGTCACCATAGTCACCTACAAATATAAGCAAAAAAGAGCGTTTGTAAGTGAAAATAATTATATTTGTCGCGACTCGGAGCGCGATGCCCCGACCCTCCGGGAGGATTCCCGGCACGAACATCCTCCGTTATGACCCTGCGCGAACAACTGCTCGAAATGGCCGAGCCCTCCTATCTCGACTTCATCCTGCCCCTGATGCCGGGCGTGAAAAACGTCCTCGGCATCCGCATTCCCCGCCTGCGGCGCATCGCCCGCGACGCGGCACGGGGCGACTGGCGCGCATTTCTGGCCGAAAACCCCGAGCCCTGCTATTTCGAGGAGCGCCTGCTTCGCGGCCTGGTCATCGGCTATGCGGCCTGTGCGCCCGAGGAGAAGCTCGGCCGCACGGCCGAGTTCCTGCCGATGATCGACAACTGGGCCGTGTGCGACTGCTTCTGCTGGCGGCTGCGCTCGACGGAGCGCGAGCCCATGTGGCGGTTCATCCAGCCCTATTTCCGGTCGGAACACGAGTACGAAGTGCGTTTCGCCGCGGTCATGGCCCTGGGCAACTTCATCGACGAGGAGCACCTCGAAACCCTCCTCGGACAGCTCGACGGAGTGCGCCACGAGGGCTACTACGCCCGCATGGCCGTGGCGTGGGCCCTTTCGATGTGCTTCGTGAAGTTTCCGCTGCGCACCTACGACTACCTGCGCGAAGCGACGCTCGACGACTGGACCTTCAACAAGACGATCCAGAAGATCGTCGAGTCGCGCCGCGTCAGCGCCGACTCGAAGACCCTCATCCGGCTGCTCCGGCGCCGCTGAGCGTCGCTGCGGGCCCGGCCCGGGCGGTCGGTGCGTACGCCGGCTGCGCCTCGGAACCCCGCGTCCCGGCAAAATGCGGGCGGGTTTGTTTTTGCCCTCGCTTATCCTTATCTTTGCCATTGCATATCATATTGGAAACTATGGAAATCAAAGGACGATTCGACCATTTCAACATCAACGTCGCCGACCTGGAGCGGAGCATCGACTTCTACGGCCGCGCGCTCGGACTCAGGGAGGTGAAGCGCCGCACGGCGGACGACGGCTCGTTCGTGCTGGTCTATCTGGGCGACGGCGTGTCGCCGTTCCGGCTCGAACTGACGTGGCTGCGCGACAAGGAGGGCCCCTACGAGCTGGGCGACAACGAGAGCCATCTCTGCATGCGGGTGGCGGGCGACTACGACGCCGTGCGCGCGGAGCACCGCAGCATGGGCTGCATCTGCTACGAGAACCACGACATGGGGCTCTATTTCATCAACGATCCCGACGACTACTGGATCGAAATACTGCCCGAGCGATGAGTGCGGCCGAAGCGATGCGACAGGAGGTGGAGCGGGCCGTGGCGGTGCTGCGCGCCGGCGGGGTGATCCTCTATCCCACCGACACGGTGTGGGGCCTCGGATGCGACGCCACGAATGCCGAGGCGGTGGCGAAAATCTACGAACTGAAGCGCAGCGCCGACAAGAAGTCGATGCTCGTGCTCTGCGCCTCGGCCGACATGGTGGTGCGCTACGTGAACCGTGCGCCGGGCATCGCCTTCGAGGTGATGGAGCTGGCGACCGAGCCGCTGACGCTCATCCTGCCCGGCGCGGCGGGCGTGGCCGCGAACCTCGTGCCCGAGGAGGGCACGCTGGGCGTGCGGGTGCCCGACCATGCGTTTTGCAGCAGCATGCTGCGGGCGTTCGGACGGCCCGTGGTATCGACGTCGGTAAATATTTCGGGCGAGCCGGCGGCGCTCTCGCTCGCCGAGGCGCCCCGCGAGCTCGTGGAGGGGGTGGACTTCGTGGTGAATCCCCGTTTCGAGGGCAGACCCACGCGCAAACCCTCCTCCATCGTCGCTTTCACCGAGGACGGTGCCGTGAACGTAATCCGCAAATAGCCATGGCACGTACGCTTACCACTCCCATACAGAAGAGGCTGTCGGACGTCGATGTCTTCCGGCACGTGAACAACGTGTCGCAGCAGATGTATTTCGACGTGGGCAAGGTGGAGTACTACGACCGCGTGCTGGGGGCCGAGGTGCTGGAGGGGCGGCTGCGCATCGTTACCGCGGCCACATCGACCTCCTACGTGTCGCAGGCGCGCTTCTCCGATGCGCTGCACGTGACGACCGTCTGCGAAAAGGTCGGCGGCAAGAGCATCGTGCTGTTGCAGCGGCTGTGGGCCGGCGAACGCCTGTGCAGCGAGAGCCGCTCGGTGATGGTGGCTTTCGATTTCGAGGCCCAGCAGAGCGTGGCCGTGCCCGATGCGTGGCGCGAGCGGCTGCTCGGCGACTGAGGCTGCCGGAGCGTCGCGGAGGCGGGCCTTGACGGAGAAGGCCCGTGGGTCGGCGTTCCGACGGAACGGAGCCTCGGGAGGCCCGGATGCAGGCCTGAGAAATGCCCGCCGGGAGTGCGATGAAGCACTCCCGGGCGGGCTTTCATTTTGCGCGGGGTATTGTGCAGCAGGGTGTTCCGCGGCGTTGCAGAGCGTAGGCCTGCGCCTTCGGTCAGCCGCGCACGTAGTGGGGCATCTCGGCGGGAATTTCGAGCGAGAACTCCACGAGGCCGCGGACCGTGCCCTCCGTGCGCCACACGGTCTGGTAGATCAGCTTGCGTACGCCGCGTTTTTCGATGGTGTAGGCGTTCGTGCCGCCCTCGGCGAGCAGGCGCGCGATGATGCCGCGCGAGCGTTCGTTGTGGCAGGGGATCATGGAGCGTCCGCGCACGTCGCCGTTCACCTCGATCGAGCGGAGGTTCTGGTAGAGCACCACGCCCTCGGTGTCGCACACCGTGACGGCGCAGTTCAGTTCGTCGGCCCAGGGGCCGGGGGCTGCGGGCAGGTCGTTTGCGTTCATTGTCGTATCGGGTCGGTAGAATTGTTTTTTATCGTTCGTCCGCCGCGCCGCTACTGCGAAATCTTGACCAGCTGTTCGCGGTAGGAGTTGAGGATGCGCGACTTGGAGATGAAGCCCAGGTAGTGTCCCTCCTTGTCCACCACGGGCAGCATCCAGGTGTGGCTGTCCTCGAATTTCGGCAGCACGCTGCGGATCGACTCGTGTTCGAGGATCGTGTCGGGTGCCGGGATCATGTATTCGCAGATGGGCGTGCCGTATTTCTCGCGCTTGAACATGTCCTCGCGCAGGTCGTCGAGCTGCACGAGGCCGATGAGCCGCCCGAAGTTGTCGATGACGGGGAAGATGTTGCGGCGCGCCGTAGAGATGAGCTGCACGATGTCGCCCAGCGTGAAGTTCTCGCGGATGCGCAGGAAGTCGGTCTCCATGAGGTCTTCGAGCCGCAGGAACACGAACGCCGACTGGTCCTTGTTGGTGGTGAGCAGCTCGCCGCGCTGGCGCAGCTGCTTGGTGTAGATCGAGTCGGGGTCGAGGTAGTAGTT
>VSOO01000067.1:0-6416 GCA_009774895.1 Alistipes sp.
GAACTCTTCTCCTACCCCGACCGGGTCACGGCGCTCTACCTCCGCACGGCCCCCGGCGCCGACCCCGACGCCGTGAAACGGAGCGTCGCACGCATCGCGGGTCCGGACTTCCGCGTCCGCACGCGCGCCGAGTTGCAGGCGTCGTTCCACGCGGTCATGAAGGCCGAGAAGTGGGGCATATTCTTCATCTCGCTGCTCGTGCTCTTCGTCGCCGCCTTCTCGATCGCCGGCGCCCTGGCCATGCTCATCACCGACAAACGCCGCGACATCGCCACGCTGCGCGCCCTGGGCGCCCCGCTCCCGCTGGTGCGTTCGCTCTTCCGCACCGAGGGGTGGCTCATCGCCGGCACGGGGGCCGCATGCGGCGCACTGCTGGGCATCGCGCTCTGCCTGGTGCAGCAGCACTTGGGGCTGATCGAGATCCCCGCCGACACGTTCCTCACGAAAAGCTACCCCGTGGCCCTGCGGTGGACCGATCTTCCGGCCGTCGCGGGCGCCGTCGTGCTGGTCACGGCCTGCGTCACGCAGTGCACCGTGCGCAGCATGCTTCCCAACGAAAACGTCACACGCCCATGAAACGCATCCTCTTTCTCCTGCTGGTGCTGAGCGCCGCGGCCTGCTCGCGTCCCCGCATCATCCCCGACGAGCAGCTGGCCGCCATTTTCCGCGACGCCTACCTCACCAACGCCTACGTCTCGCGCGAGCAGATCGACACCGACTCGCTGAAGCTCTACGAGCCGGTCTTCGACCGCTACGGCTACACGGCCGAGGACGTCTACTACACCATCGGCAACTTCTCGCGCCGCAAGAGCGCACGCCTGAGCGACGTGGTGGAACGCGCCATCGTGCTGCTCGACACCGAGGGCGCACGCTACGACCACGAAGTCGCCGTGCTCGACACGATCGACCGTGTGGCCCGCCGCACCGCCACGCGCACGCTGCGCACCGACACGCTCCTGCGCGTGGGACGCCTGCGCGACACCTCGCTGCTGCACTTCGCGCTCGACAGCATCCGCCCGGGCGACTACCGCGTCACGTTCCGCTACCGCATCGACAGCCTCGACCGCAACACCTCGTGGCGCGGCGACGTGTGGCTCGAACGTCCCGGCCGCCCGCGTCCGAAGCGCTTCAACTACACGATGCGCCGCAGCGGCAGCTACGAGAACTACCAGCGCACGCTCACCGCGGGCGGCGAGGACCGGCGCCTGATCTTCGACTTCTCGGGCTCGAACGCCGACCAGGCCCTGCGCCGACCCTCGATCACCGTGCGCGACCTCTGCATCACCTATACCCCGCCCACCGAACTGGCCGTCGAGGAGTACTACCACCAGACCGCCGCGGTCCGCATCTTCGCCGACGAATTCTTCCGCCATGCCGAGAAAGATAGCCTCTAACTGGCTCTGGACTCCCGAAGGATTCCTCCGCCGACCGCTTGTGACCCTCGACGACGGGGGCCGCATCCTCGACGTGCGCACATGCGACGACCCCGACCGCGAGCCCTTCACCGAGTTCCATGCGGGCCTGCTGACTCCGGGCTTTGTCAATGCCCACTGCCACCTCGAACTCTCGGCCCTGCGGGGCCGCATTCCCGAGGGCTGCGGCTTCGCGGGCTTCGCCCGGGCGATGGGCGAGGTCCGGGGCCTCGCGGACGAGGAGGAGCGCCGGGCCGCGATCGCCGCGGCCGACGCCGAGATGACGCGCGGGGGCATCGTCGCCGTGGGCGACATCGCCAACGGCGAGGCCGCGTTCGACGTGAAATCCGCCGGCCGCATCGCCTACCGCACCTTCGCGGAGTTCTTCGGGCTGCGCACGATGGCGGCCGACGGCCTGCGGCCGCTGCTGCGCCACCCCCGCACCTCGCTCACGCCCCACTCCGTCTACTCGGTGCAGGACGCGCCGTTCCGTGCGCTCTGCGCCGAAGGCACAGCCCCGCTCTCGATCCACTTCATGGAGTCGCCCGCCGAGGCGGAGCTCTTCGCGGGCCGCGGGCCGCTCCACGAGTGGTACGCCCGCGCGGGCTTCGCGTGCGACTTCCTCCACTACGGCTCCCCCGCCGAACGCCTCGTGCGGAGCATTCCCGCCGAACGACCCCTGATCCTGGTCCACGCCTGCTGCGTCGGCGAGGCGGAGGTGCGCCGCATCCTCGCGCACTTCACCGCCCCCGTGTACTGGTGCCTGTGTCCCCGCTCCAACCGCTACATCTCGCGCCTCGCTCCGCCCGTGGCGCTGCTGCGCTCGCTGGGCGCTCGCATCTGCCTCGGCACCGACTCGCTCGCCTCGAACCGCTCGCTCTCGCTGCTCGACGAGCTGCGGGCCCTGGGCGGGGTTCCGCTCCGCGAATCGCTGCGCTGGGCCACGCTGGGGGGCGCCGAAGCCCTAGGCCTCGACGATGCGCTGGGCACCGTCGCCCCGGGCAAACGCCCCGGACTCAACCTGCTCACGGGCCTCGACTTCGAACGCATGGCCCTCACGCCCGACACGCGCGTCAAACCGCTGCTCTGACCGAACCGCCATGTTGGAATCGCTCGTTCCTCTGCTCCTCGACTGGGGATATTTCGGCCTCTTCGTCGCGGCTTTCATCGCCGGGAGTCTGCTGCCGCTCGGCTCCGAGGCGATCTTCCTGCTGCTCGTGGCCATGGGCCTCGACCCCGCGGGGTGCCTTCTCGCCGCCACCGCGGGCAACACCCTCGGCGGCATGAGCTGCTACTGGATCGGCAGCCTGGGCGACCCGCGCTGGATCGCCCGCCTGGGCGTCGGCAGGCGGCGGCTCGCCCGCGTCCGGCTCTTTCTCCGGGGCCGGGGCGCCCTCGCGGGCTTCTTCGCCTTTCTGCCCCTCTTCGGCGAAGCGATCGCCGTGGCGCTGGGCCTCATGCGCAGCAACGTGTGGCTCACCGCCGCCTCGATGTGCTGCGGCAAATTCGTGCGCTACCTCGCGCTGCTGCTGCCCTACCTGTGGGCCAAGGGCTGAAACGCCCTCCAAACGAATGCTTTACCTTATGAATCTCGAAATCCTCCCCACCGACGCACCGCCGCGCGACCTGCTGCTGCTGGCCGACGAGTGCCCGGCATCGGTCGATGACTACCTCCCGCGGGGCCGCTGCCACGTCGCACTGCTCGACGGCGAAATCGTCGGACAATACATCCTGCTGCACACGCGGCCCTTCACGGCCGAAGTCGTGAGCCTCTCCGTCGCTCCGGCCCTCCAGCGCCGCGGCATCGGCACCCGACTGCTCGACCACGCCGTACGCACGGCCCGCACGCTGGGCTTCCGGCGCCTCGAAATCGGCACGGGCGACACGGGCTTCGACCAGTTGCGCCTCTACGAACGGTGCGGCTTCGTCCGCTGCGGCATCGACCGCGGCTACTTCACCCGCTTCTATCCTACCCCGGTCATCGAAAACGGCCTCGTGTGCCGCGACATGGTGCGCCTCAGCATGGACCTCGACCGCCCCGCACGGTAAGTCCGCTCCGGATTCCCCGGTGCGGCCGCCTCAGAGGGGCTGCCGCCGGGATGCGCTCCGCCCGGCCTCCGGGATTCGCCTCAGCGGTCGAACCGCACCTCGACCCGCCGGCCCGCAGGTACTCCGCCGTGCGCACCGCACCGTCCGCCGTGCGGAGCACCACCCGCTGCGTCCGTCCGCTGCGCAGCCCTGCGGTCACGGGCCGTCCCGCCGCGAACCGGCGGCTCCTGCCTGCACGCCCCGGGTCCGCCCGGTTTTCCGAAGATCGCGTTTTTTTCCGCAATCCGCCTCGTGCGAAACGAAGAAAAGGGGCCGATACCTGGCAGTATCGGCCCCTCCGGTTAGGTTAGTTAGGTTAATGAGAGTGGGAGAATCCCACGTTTCGTATTACAAAGATACGGTACTTTTATTATGCTCCAAATTTTTCCCTGGATTATTTACAAATAAGAGCTAAAAAATGTCGATTAACTCCCAAAATTATTTAACCTGACTTTCATTAGTAAGTTTTTTCACTATAACGCCTGCTTCAGATGCTCCCGAGCGGTTTCCGCTTCGTTTCCGCCTACCTGCGAGAGCAGATGACGCGTGCGGTACGCCGCAGGGGTCATCGCATACTCCTTCTTGAAGAGTTTGATGAAGTGCGATGTGTTGGGGAAGGTGCACTGGGCGCCGATCTCCGAAACCGAATACGACGTGGAGATCAGCAGCAGCCGGGCATGCATGAGCCGCTGACGGATGAACCACTTGTGCGGCGGAAGTCCGAAGAGCTTGCGGAACTCTTTCTTGAAGGAGGTGAGCGAACGATTGGCCTCGCTCGCCAGCTCCTCGATGGACACGTCCTTGAAGATGTTGTCGAACACGAGCTGCTCGAAGCTCTCCTTCTCCACGTCGATGTTGTTCAGGATCTTGCTCTTGATGCAACCGTCGTCGTGCGAGACGATGTGGTAGATCAGCTCCGTCATCTTGATGTTCTCGGCCGCGTCGTCGTGGCGGAACTGCTCGTCGCGCAGGTAGCCGTTCAGGTTGGTGAAGAACGTGCGGATGCGCGGCCATCCGGGCGTACCTACGAACTTGCGTCCCATGCACCGCTCGCAGTAGTGCTCGGTGTGGATTCCCAAACCGTAGGTGATGTTGAGATGCATGAGGATGCGTTGCAGTTCGTCCGGACGGTAGTAGATCATGATCTGCTCGAAGGGCTGGCCCTTTTCGGGCACGTCCTCGATGTAGTGGTGACCGATTCCCAGAAAAAAGATCTGACCCTTCCCGATCCCCGTGCGCTGGTCGCCGTCGTAAATGTACTTCGTTCCGCGCAATACGTATCCGATCGCATAACGCGTCAGATTCTGCGACTGAATTCCGTTGTGTGATGTCTCTACATACTTGACGATCATCGGTAGGGATACCGACAAATTCGAACTTGGTTTTTCCATTATGGTTACCGTTTTTTAGTTATGCATTTTGTACAAAAGTTGGCGTCACCTAAGTACAAGGCCAAAAATACAATAACTTATTGAAAACATCCTATTTTTAATTGAAATTTTTCACATACAACCCTCAATTCGTCCGTATAATCAATAAACCAGCCCAATCATTCTATCGTTCTGAGGACCAATCGCACGCACCGGATCGTCGCCGTGCGGAACGGCGAACGGCGCGGAGCGAAAAGCACGCTCCACGGACGAAGACGGCATACCGGAGCGTGCGGCGCCCGCAAGGAAGCGGACGTTTCGATAACGCGCGTCGGGCCGCAGCGGGGAAAAAGACGACGAATCATCCGTCGCACGGCGATGCGACGGAACGTCATCGGATCAGAAGAATAGGGGAGCGGCGAGCGCCGCTACGAGCAGCGCATAGAGCAGCAGCGCCGCAAGACGGTTCAGGCGTACGAAGACCAGCGGCAGCAGCACGGCGGCCGGCACGGCGGTCAGCGCATCGACCGGCGACGCCTGGCAGGGCAGCAGTCCCATGACGACGGTCAGCGCGAAAAGCACCGTGTTGAGAAGCAGAATGGCCCGCGACTTCGACCCCACCGAGTAACGGTCGGCCGCATAGCAGCAGACGCCGCACACGCCCAACAGCAGGGTCAGTCCGGGCAGCACGAGCGCCGCGGGCGCAGCATGCACGATGGGGCACACGCCGTGCGCGGTGAACTCGCGCCACAGGACGACGGCGGGTCCCGTAATATCGCCGCCCGCCACCCACACGCCGTAGCTCCAGGCAGCGAAAGGCAGCAGGAAGCCCGTCACAGCCACGATCTGTTCGCGCGTGGAGCGCTTGAAGATCGCCAGTGCCGCAGGCATGAAGAGCACCAGCAGGAGTCCCGGCGCATGGATCAGGGGAATGGCACCGAGGTAGAGCGAAGCCCGGAAGATCTCGCCGAAACCGTATGCGCCGTTGCGGAAGCTGGCGTAGTAGTTCCGCAGCGAGAGCACGAGCAGCAGGCAGACGGCGTATTCGGTCAGAAAGGCGGGACCCGAAAGCAGTCCGGCGGCAAGCAGTCCGAACAGCGGCATGGTGATGAACGTACTCACGGGGTAGAGCGCATAGCGCATGGCCTGTCGCCCCAGAATCACGCCCGAGCAGAAGATCGCCGCACCGGCCAGAAGCATCGAAAAGCGCGGCCAGGCCGTGCGCCACTGCATGATGAGAGCCTCGGGCAGCAGCGGATCGTGCGGTTCGGGCACACCGGACGCCCCCGCATGCGCCATTGCCGCAACGGCAAAGACGAACAGAGTGGCAAAGGCCGCCATCAGCGGCTGACGTACGACATCCGTTTTCATGATCCGTTCTTCGTGGGTGCTGCGCGCGACCGTCGTACGCACTTCCCGCAGGCGCTCCCCGGCAGTGCATGCCGTCGGAAACGTCCCCGTGCGGGCTGCTCCGCCGGCGTCTTTTCCGGATGCCTGCGGCACATCTCCCCACCTTCCGCGGTGGCGCAGCAGCCCGCACGGGGAC
>VSOO01000067.1:6426-7510 GCA_009774895.1 Alistipes sp.
CGACATGCCCCCGCCGTCCGGCCCCTGTCCGGAGCCGACGATCGCGCACACAAAAGTAGCGAAAAATGACCAAAGGCCTGCAAATAATTCCTAACTTTGCCGCATGCTCGAAAATTGCTCGCAATACGACCTGCTCGAAGCGGGATGCGACGAGGCGGGGCGCGGCTGCCTGGCCGGCGCCGTCTTCGCCGCGGCGGTGATCCTGCCGCCCGATTTCCACGATCCGCTGCTCAACGACTCGAAGCAGATGAGCGAGCGCAATCGCGACAGGCTGCGCACCGTGATCGAACGCGAAGCGATCGCCTGGGCCGTGGAAGCCGTGCCGCCCGCGCGGATCGACGAGATCAACATCCTCAACGCCTCGTTCGAGGCGATGTCGCTGGCCGCCGGACGCCTCGCGCCAGCACCGCAGCTGCTCGCGATCGACGGCAACCGGTTCCGCACGACGCTCGAAATCCCGTGGCGCTGCTTCGTCAAGGGCGACGGCCGCTTCGCCGACATCGCCGCAGCCTCCGTGCTGGCCAAGACCCACCGCGACGAGTACATGCGGCGTCTCGACGCCGAGTACCCCCACTACGGCTGGAGCCGCAACAAGGGTTACCCCACGCGCGACCACCGGATCGCCATCCGCACGCACGGCCTCACGCCCTATCACCGCCTGACCTTCCACCACGACATCGACCAGCTGACCCTACCGCTCTGATCCCCGGCACCACTTCGTCATGCTGGCCTTGCCACTCTGCCCCCGGCCTCGACCATATCTTGCTGCTCTGATCCCCGGCTTCACCCATTTCATTACTAACCTGCCGCATGGAGCCTGGAATTTTGTCCTTGTCGCTTTGGCCCGAAAACTCTGCTCCCGACACGCTCCGAACCACTTTCCCTGCCGCTGTCGTCTGGGCCGCCGCCTTATACTGCGACATCGCTTGCTGTCATTTCGGGCGGCCACTGCCCCTGACGTTTTGATTATGCTGCACTGATCCCAAGCTCCCGCTCTGTCTCCTTGCCTCCTGTTGTTCGGGCACCTTGCCTTACCTTGCCGCCTGGAGCTGCTGCTCGTGCCCGTCGCGCCGATCCGATGCAC
>VSOO01000068.1 GCA_009774895.1 Alistipes sp.
GCGGTGTACTGCCGCGACAGGTTTTTCGTGACGTTTGTCTGTGAGCGCTCTTTCGGGGCATTCATCCGCAAGCTCATCCGCGACCGCTGTGTCGGAGTGTGCGAACGCATTCTTTGCGTCGGGGCATGCGTCCGCAGGTGCGCCGGCATAGCGGCACTCCAATGCCTCGGGCAGCTGCGGCCACGGCTTCAGCGGCAGGATCATGGCCCGGTCGCGGAGCGGATCGCCCGTGCCGAAATCGAAAGCTCCGGGCGTCTCCTTGAACCGCACGGGCAGGTCGCCGCGGTAGCCGAGGCGTTCGTAGAATGCGCGCAGCGCGTCGTCGGCGGGGATGAGCAGCAGGGCGGCATCACCCCGTTCGCGCGCCTGCGCTTCGGCGCGGCGCAGGAGCTCCGTGGCAAGGCCCCGGCCCCGGCGGTCGCGTGCCGTCGCCACGCCGTACACATAGGTCACGCGCCCCGCTTCGCACTCGAAAGGCACGGCGTGGAGCATGGCTGCGAGTCCCGAGGCCTCGACGTGCACGAGCATGCGGCGGCGGTCGTAGGCGTGGATGAGAAAGGCGTCGATGAATGCGTCGTCGTCGCCGAACGCCTCGCGCCACAGCCTGCGCACGGCCCGCTCGTCGGGCGCGAGCTTCAGGGCGGCGTACTTGCGGAGCCGGAGTGCGGGGTGGTAGGAGCTTTTGGCCCGGCGCAGGCCCTCGATGCCGAGGTCCTCCTCGCGGTTGATGCGGGTGTAGCGGGCCGGCAGGTGCTCGGCGAAGGTGCGGTTGATGAGCGCGAATGCGCCGTCGTAGTTCGTGTCGGCCTTCTCCACGTGGGTGTCGAACGTGTGTTCGTTCACCGCCGAGCCGAAAGTGAAGGCCACGAGCGTGTCGCCCGCGTAGAGACAGCCTCCGGTCAGGCCGAGCGTCTCGAAGCAGTCGAATGCCTCCTGCATGGCCCGCTGCTCGGCTCCGAGCTCCGATGCGGGGCGGTCGGCATGCTCCGCGCGCCAGCGGCGTTCGAGCCGCAGGCATTCGGCGAAGCGGTCGGGGGTCAGCGCCTCGGAGCGGGAGTCGGGCCAGAGGCGGAGGAAGCGGTTGATGGGGTTGCGCTTGGACTGGTAGCGGCGCCCGGGGAGCGTGCGCAGCGCCTCGGCGTCGTAGACGTAGTCGTCCGTCGCGGGGTCGGAGGCGAGGGCATACTCCTCGCCGGCAGCGCTCCGCAGGTGCGCGCACGCCGCCTCGTCGAGCCCCGCGAGCCGCAGCCGCTGGCCGTGGGCTCGGGCGTCGGCCTCCAGCTGCGGAAGCACCGACACGAAGTCGCCGGGACCCAGCGGCTGCATGTAGCCGAGGCGTCCGCCGCCGCCGATGCGGAAGCGGACGACCAGAAATCCCTCGACCACGGCCCAGCGGCTGTCGTAGAGAAAGCGCCAGCAGTACATGTTGGCGAAAGCGAAGTCGCAGTTCTCGGTCTCCGAGCGGAGGGTGAAGCGTTCGATCGCGGCCCGGTCTTCGGGCCGTACGGGTTTGAAGTCGATCATGCGGTGTACCACGGCAAATATTGAGCAAATCCGCGCGCTACCGGGGCACGACGTAACTTTTCCGCTCGATGTGCGCGTAGTATTGCTGGATGAGCGCCTTGAAGCGGTCGGCGAGCGAATCGGGGTCGTCGGTCCGGCCCCCCCCCGCACGGTCGGTAACGCTCGGCTCGCGTTCGTCGAACCGCAGGATGCGGTCGTTCGTCACGGCCCGGAATCCGGCTTCGTAGCCCACGCTCCACACCGGGCGTCCGGGTTCGTTCAGCACGTCGCGCCCGAAAGCGAAGTAGGGTTCGCGGCAGCCCGTGAGTCCCAGCACCGTGGGCATGATGTCGAGCTGCTGCGCCGTGTCGTCCGAGGAGCCCCTGAGGGCGCCGTCGGGCGTGTAGAGGAAGCCGATGATGCGGCAGTTGCCGGGGTAGGAGAGGGTCTCGGGCGCGAATTTCTCCGACGACACGTGGTCCGCCACGAAGACGAAGAGCGTGCGCCGGAACCATTCGCGGTCGCCGTAGCGCTCGAAGAAGCGGCGGAACGCCAGGTCGTCGTACGCCGCGCCGCGGTGGATGCGCGTGTATCCCTCGGGCAGCACCGGTTCGTACTGCTCGGGCACCACGAACGGATGGTGGGCGCTGATGGTGAACAGCGCGGCGAAAAAGGGCTCGGGCATGCGCTCCAGCTCCTCGCCGGCGTATTGCAGGAAAGGCTCGTCCCAGATGCCCCAGTATCCGTCGAAGTCGCCGCCGCCGTGGTGCGCCTCGTAGTCCTCGCGGCTGAAGAGCCGCTCGATGCCCGCCGAACGGGCATAGGCTCCGAAGCCCATCGAGCCCCGCTCCGAGCCGCAGAAGAAAGCCGTGGAGTAGCCCATGTCGCGCAGGATGGCGGGGAGCTGGCGGCTCTCGCCGAGCGACTGGGGCAGCAGCACGAAAGGCGTTTTGAACGAGGGCATGCTGCCCAGCACCGACGGCATGGCCTGGATCGAACGCGTGCCGTTGGCGTACATGCGGCGGAAGCAGTAGCCGTCGCGCATGAGCGAGTCGAGGAACGGGGTGAAGCCCCGGTGTTCGCACCCCTCGTAGGCCTCGGGCATGAGGTAGGCCGAATGCTCGGCGGACATGCTCTCCATGATGAAGATCATGACGTTGCGGCCGCTCAGATCGACCGCCGCCGTGTCGGCCGGCAGGTGGTAGGGGGTGAATCGCCGCGCGAGCTCCTCCTCCGCGAAGTAGCGTTCGTAGCGTATGCTGCCGTTGCCCGCGGTGCGCAGCACGCAGAAGGGGTTGCTCAGAATCAGGTTGGCCCGGGCGTTGTCCGAGGCGTAGAGCGCCGCGTTCGAGAGGGTGATGGGGCGGGTCATGCGGGTCATGCCGCCGCGTGCGCCGGCGATGCAGAGCCCCGCGGCCACCCCCAGCACGAGGGTGTTGGCCGCATAAAACGCCGCGCCGTGCAGCCGTGAGCGGATGGGCGTGCGGTAGCGGTATCCGACGGCCAAAAGGAGCGTGATGAGCACGAAGCAGAGCGTCACGGCCCAGTTTTCGGCCGTGAATTTCAGCAGGAGCGACGCCGTGTTGGAGTTGTCGGCGAAGAAGACCTCGTCGGCCGTGATGCGCTTCTGCGTGTAGCGGAAGTACACGGCGTCGGAGAGGTTGAGCGCCGCGACGAGCAGGCTGTTCGCCGCCAGGTAGTATCCGAACTGTATGCGCCGCCACCACCTGCGCTCGCGGAAGCGGAACGGCACGAGCGACAGCAGCACGAACGCCCCGTCGGCGTAGACGACCGAGGCGGTGTCGAAGCGCCACGCCCCGGCGGCCAGCTGCCCCAGTTCGCTCCAGGCGAGGGGCCCGATGGCCGCGGCGTTGGCGAGGTAGAACACCGCGCGGCAGAGAAAGAGCACGATGTATACGAGCGCGATGCGCCACACGAGCATCGTGAGGGCGCTGTGCGGGCGGCGTTCCATGCTATTCGCAGGCTTTGAGCGACATGTCGAGCGACCGGATCTGGTGCGTGAGCGCACCTACCGAGATGAAGTCCACGCCCGTCTCGGCGTAGTCGCGCAGCGTGTCGAGCGTGATGCCGCCGCTCGACTCGGTTTCGCAGCGGCCCGCCACGCGGCGCACCGCCTCGCGCGTCTGCTCTACCGTGAAGTTGTCGAACATGATGCGGTCGGCACCCCCCGCGGCGAATACGAGGTCCACCTCCTCCGGTTTGCGTATTTCGCACTCGATGGGCAGGTCGCGGCCGTGGGCGCGCAGGTATTCGCGGGCGCCGCGCACGGCTTCGGTAATGCCGCCGGCGAAGTCGATGTGGTTGTCTTTCAGCAGAATCATGTCGAAAAGTCCGATGCGGTGGTTTTCGCCGCCGCCGATCTTCACGGCCATCTTGTCCAGCACGCGCATGCCGGGCGTGGTCTTGCGCGTGTCGAGCACCCGGGTGCGGAGGTCCGCCAGCCGGTCGGCATAGACCGCGGTCTGCGTCGCCACGCCGCTCATGCGCTGCATGATGTTCAGCACGATGCGCTCGGCCTGCAACAGGGTGTGGAGCCTGCCCTCCACGTAGAACGCCACGTCGCCGGGGTGCACGCGCGCGCCGTCCTCCAGCAGCTGCTCGAAGCGCACCTCGGGGTCGAGGCGGCGGAACACCCGCCGGGCGATCTCCACGCCCGCCAGCACGCCCTCCTGCTTGCACAGCAGCCGCATGCGGCCCCGCTCGTCGCGCGGTATGCAGCACAGCGTGGTGTGGTCGCCGTCGCCTATGTCCTCCTTGATCGCCAGTTCGATCAGTTCATCCACGAAAGGTTCGTATTCCTTTTTCATCTCTTTTTATGGTGTTACGTGTGTGCGGCCCGCCCCGGCGCTTCGCTCGGGGTGCGGGATTTCGTTGTCCGGTCCTCGCTGCGGGAGCCTCCGCGCGCAGCCTCGCACGCGATGGCGCCGCATCCGTGCGGCGACGGGTCCCGCTGCGGACCGGCGGTGCAAAGTTACGGATTTTTACGATGCGGAAATGCTCCGGCAGGGCAATTTTTTCGGTCGCGGCGACACGGATGTTGCGGCTCCGGGAAACGAAAGACGGGAAGAAGTCCGGAGGTCGTTTCCGTCTTTCTTCCCGTTTCGTGAGGCAGTGCGGCACTGCCGGGTCCGATGGCATGCTCCGCCCGGTGCGGCGGGCTTCCGTTTGTGCGCCGGACGTTGCGGTCCTGCAGCGGCTTTCCTGTCCTGTGCGCGACGCTGGAGGCTTGCGCCGGCTTTCCGGTCGCGTGCGCCGCCGGGGTTTCGCGGCCGGTGTGTGGGTGCGCCGCCGGGGTTCCGCGGCGGCTTTCCCCGCCGGTCATCGCCGCGCCCGCCGGAGCTCGGGATCAGTCGAGCTCCTCGCCGTCGTAGACCACGCGGTAGCCCATGCAGTCGAACTCCACGTGCAGGCGGTCTTCGGGCTCGGCGTCGGCCACGGTGCCCTTGAGCGCCGTGATCGCATACTGCTCGTAGGGCCGTCCGCCCATGAGGGGCACGACCCGTGCGGCTTCGAGCGTCAGCAGGTCGTCCGTGCTGTGGAGGTAGCCGATACCCGGCACGTCCATGGTCAGCGGCGGCATCTGGGGCACGAACTGCGTGTCGTACATGCGCATCGTGAGCGTGCCGTCCGTGTCGCCCGCGAGGCTGAAGCGCTTGCCGTCGTAGGTGTGACACTGCGTCGCGTCGCTCAGGAGGGTGACGGTCAGCCGGCCCGTGAAGTGCTCGATGTCGGGTCCGTAGTCCTTGTCGTCGTCGCAGGCCGCGAGCGATGCGGCGGCAAACAGAAGAAGCAGAAATTTTTTCATTGTCTATCGCGTTTTAAAGGTGTATGTTCAGTGCGATGCGGAACGTCCGCGGACGTCCGCGTTGCAGGAATGCGTTGCCCATCGACACGAAATGGAACGTGTCATAATGCGTGCCGCAGAGGTTGTCGCCCCGCAGGTCGAGCGTGTAATGCGGGTGTTCGAGCCGCACCGAGGCGTCGAGCAGCACGTAGAAGGGCTGCGTGAGGGTGTTCTGCTCGTTCCAGCGGATCGGCCCCACGCCGCGGGCGCCGGCCGCCAGCACCACGTCGCCCAGCCACCCGATGCCGGTGGGGATGCTCCACGCCATGTGCGCCGAGGCGGTGTGCTCGGGCGCGTAGGGGATGCGTTTGCCGCGGTAGTCGCAGCGTCCGTCGTCGTAGCGGCGGAATACGGCGTGCGTGTAGCCGTAGGCCAGGGCGAGGTCGAGGCGCCGCCATATCCGGGCCGTGACGGACGCTTCGCCGCCGAGGCTGCGCGTGTGGCCCGCATTGGTCATCATGCGCCCGGTGGTCGTGCCGTCGGGAAACACGGTGAGCTGCTGATCGCGGCAGTCGATCCGGAAGAGCGCGAAGTCGCCGCGCACGGCGCCCGCTGCCGCGGTGACATGGCCCCCCAGCTCGTAGTTCCAGCTCTTCTCGGGGCGGTAGGTCATGACGCGGTCGATGTCGTATGCCGCGCCGCCCGGAGCCCCCATGCGCTCCATCAGCTCCCGTTGCAGGATGTCGGAGAACATCTGGGTGTTGTATCCCCCGGCCTTGTATCCCTTCGACACGCTCGCGTAGAGGTCGCTGCCGCGGCCCAGCTCGAAGCGCACCGCGGCCTTGGGCAGCACCTGGGCGAACGACTGGCGGAGGGTGCCGCGGAGCGTCGCTTCGAGCGGCAGATCGAGCGTCATGCCGTCGGAGCGCCGCACGGCGCGGTAGCGCGACGCGGTGCGGCTGTCGTAGTGCAGGCGCACGTGCTCGCAGTCGAGGCGCACGCCGAGCGTGAAGTGCCAGCGCCCCGTGCGGTAGTTCGACTCGTGGTAGAGCGCCAGCCCCGCGTCGGGCGTGCGGAAGCGGCTGTCGAGCGCCAGCGTGGGTTCGAGCCACGAAAACTCGTATTCGGGATCGTGGGCGTTGGCGTTGCGCAGGATCAGCTCCTCGATGCCCCGCTCCTTGAAGAGCACGGGGGCCTGCATCTCGCTCCGGGAGTAGAATCCGAAGAGGCCGCACAGCCATCCGTATCCGTCGCCCTCCGCTGCGCGTGAGCGCACCACGACCTCCTGGGTCACTGCGTGCTGGCGCGTGTCCTGCCGCAGCGTGAAGTAGGGCAGGGGCAGGAAGTCCTGGTCGAGGCGCATGTCGTCGTGGGTGTACTGATAGCTCGTCACCGACGCCACGGAGCAGGCCGCGCCGTCGTAGCGCACGGTGAGCCCGTCGCTCACGAAGAGGCGGTCGTAGGAGCACGGATCGTCGTAGGCGATGCTTCCCGTGAGGGCCGAGGCGTAGGGATAGCCCCCCTGCGCGAGGAGCGACACGGAGGCCGTGTTCTCGATCCGCAGCCCCCGCTCGCCGCGGTACTGATACTTGATGCGTGCGCCGCCCGACTCCTCGCGGTCGCAGCGCCGGCCTGTGGCTTCGTTGGTGAAGAAGCCGTCGCTGCGGCCGTACCAGAGGGCGGCGCCGAGGCCGTGGCTTTCGCGCAGCGCGTGGTGGGTCGAGGCGCGCAGCCGGAGCGTGTTGCCGCTGCCGTACTCCACGCCCAGGCGCGTGCCCTGCGCCGTGAGCGGCGAGCGGGTGTAGACGTTCACCACGCCGCCCATCGTGTTGCGCCCGTAGAGGGTGCTCTGCGGGCCGCGCAGGATCTCGATGCGCTCGACGTCCGCCAGGTCGAAGTCGTAGTTGTTCTTGTTGAGCAGCGGCACGTTGTCCACGTTCATGCCCATGACCGGCTGGTCGATGCGGGCCCCAAGCCCGCGCACGTAGATCGACGAGGTCATGCGCGAACCGTAGTCGGGGATGTGGAAATTGGGCGTGCGCGCCGAGAGGTCCTTCACGGCGGCGACGGCTCCGCGCTCCAGCGTGCGTTCGCCCGCCACCGTGGCGGCGACGGGGGCGTCGCGCAGCGACAGTCCCTGTTTTATGGCCGTGATCCGTATG
>VSOO01000069.1:0-654 GCA_009774895.1 Alistipes sp.
TCGTGTAGTGCTTCTCGTAGAAGCGGCGGTCGAGCGAGTCGCACCCCTCCACGTGCTTGACGATGTGGGGGATGTAGTAATAGCCGCGGTTGGCCACGATGGCCGCCAGGTTGGCCATCTGAAGCGGCGTGCAGCCCAGCTCGCCCTGACCGATCGAGAGCGAGAGCACCGTGAGCGAGTTCCAGGCACCGCGGTAGCGGCCGTCGTAGAACGCACGGTCGGGCACGTAGCCGTTGCCCTCGCCGAGGAAGTCCGAGTCGAGTTTGCGGCCGAAGCCGAAGCTCTCGACATAGCGTTTCCACACGTCGTACCCCTCCTTCACGTCGCCGTACTTCGGATTGTCCAGAATATCGCGGAACACGTAGCAGAAGTAGGCGTTGCACGAGGTCGATACGGCATAGCGCAGGTCGAGGGGCGAAGGGTGGGAGTGGCACTTCATGCTCAGGCGCCCCAGGCGATAGCCCTCGCGGCAGGGATGCAGGTCGCCCGGACGCAGCACCCCCTCCTGCATTCCGATGAGGCCCTGCACCAGCTTGAAGGTCGAACCCGGCGGATAGCGGGCCTTCACCGCACGGTTGTAGAGCGGCTGACGCTTGTTGCCGAGCATCTCCATATAGTGATTGCCGCGCTGGCGGCCGACCAGCTCGTCGGGAT
>VSOO01000069.1:664-4439 GCA_009774895.1 Alistipes sp.
GATCGTACGTGGGCGACGACACCATCATCAGGATCTCGCCCGTAGAGGGTTCGATGGCCACGACCGCCCCCACCTTGCCGCGCATGAGCTCCTCGCCGAAGAGCTGGAGGCGGACGTCGATCGTGCTGGTCAGGCAGCGGCCCGGCCGGGGCACCGTATCGTAGCGGCCGTTCATGTAGGAGCCGCGGACGGCTCCGTGGGTGTCGATTTCGAGCACGCGCACGCCCTTGGTGCCGCGCAGCTCCTCCTCGTAGGCCGACTCCACGCCGCTCATGCCCACGTAGTCGCCCGCACGGTACTCGGGGTGGCGCTTGAGCATGGCGGCATTCACCTCGCCCACGAAACCCAGCAGGTTGCCCCCCACCTTGCGCGGATATTGACGCGCGGTGCGGTACACCGTATGGAAACCGCGGAAATGGCACTCGTCGAAACGCAGCTTGTCCTCCTCCGGAAGGTAGCTCATCAGCAGCCGCGGCGCACGCGGACGCATGCGGGCGTTGCGGAGCTCGCGTTCGAGCTTTTCGCGCGACAGGCCCGTCACGGCGCAGAGCTGCACCGTATCGAACCCCTCGCGGTCGATGTCGCGGTAGGTGACCATCAGGTCGTAGCACGCACGGCTCTGCACCAGGTATTCGCCGTTGCGGTCGAGCACCTCGCCGCGCGGGGGATAGAGCACCTCGTGCCGCAGCACGTTGGCACGGGCCAGCTCGATGTAGCGGGGATTGAAGAGCTGGAGGTAAGCCAGCCGCAGGACGATCACGCCGAAGATCAGCAGCACGACCGCCTGCAAGGTCCGCATCCGCATCAGTTCGTTGCCCGTCATAGCTTCACGGTCAGTTTGGAGGTCAGCAGACGGGCCGCGATCCACCCTGCGGCCGCCGTCGCCGGCACGCTCGCCGCCAGACGCAGCAGCGTGTGCCCCAAATGGGTCCACGACAGCGATTCGAGCAGGAAGAAAAGCAGGTGGTGGAGCGTCACGCCGAGCAGCAGGTAGCGCAGAAAACCGCCCGCGCCCAGGCGTTCGGGCGAGGGAATGCCGCCCTCGCGGATGTTCTCCTTGTCGAACAGCATCCCGAGCAGTACGGGACGGAAAAAGGCCGTGAAGACCGTGGCCATGACATCGACACCCGCCGACCCCAGCGCCCAGTCGTCGGCCAGACCCGAGGCGAGACCCGCGAGCAGCAGCACGCCGCGCGGCGTTTCGAGCGGCAGCAGCAGCACGAACACGATCCCGATCAGCGGATGAAAATAGATGCTGAGCGTGAGGTTGTTCAGCAGAAAAGCCTGCACGAGCCACAACACCGCGAACAGCAGAAGATATGTCAGTTTTCTATGCATTTTGTCATCAGATTCAATCTACGGGCTCCGCCCGCCGCAGCCTGTTCCGGCTCCTTGCCGGTCCGTGCGGCGCCGGCACGCTCCCGTTCCCGAAACCCCTCAATTCCCGGAGGCACGAAACATGCACATACGCAATTCCCGGAGCATGCATTCCCCGACTCCCGAGGCGCCGCAGCCATGCAACCCCGCAACGTCCGTGACTCCGGAGCTTTTGCAATCCCGCAACTCCCGAAGCCCCGCAGCCCTGCGATTCCCGCCCCTACCGGCGGCGCAGCACCTCTTTCACCTTGTCGCTCTGCTCCAGCCCGCGCACCTCGCCCAGGTCGGTATTGCGCACCAGGATCACGTTGCTCAGGGCCGAAAAGTCCGCCGCGAGCCGCACCGTCACCGTGTAGGCCGTGCGTCCTTCGTTCATCTCGCTCGATTCGACCGTGCCGATCAGGATGTCGGAGGGGAAGTAGAGCGAGAATCCGGTCGTCACCACCTCGTCGCCGGGGCGGGGAGAAGCATACTTCGACAACTCGACCATCGTCACCCGCTGCGGGTCGGTGCCGTCCCACGAAATCGAACCGAAATAGTCCGTATCTGCAATGCGGCCGCTGGCACGGAACGCCGTATTGAGCACCGACACGGCCACCGCATAGCGCTCCGAGCACTCGGCCACGTAGCCCACCATCGCACCGCCGGGCGACAGCACCGCCATGCCGGGCAGCACGCCGTTGCGGCGTCCGCGGTCGAAGACCAGGAAGTTGCGGTCCTTGTTGATGGAGTTGGCCACCACCGAGGCGGCCACGAATTCGTAGGGCGCCTTCCGCTCCCCGGCCACGTATTCGTCGAGCAGCGCCTGCGTCTCGGCGCGGCGGTAGCGGCTGAGCTCCGTCTCCAGCGCCTCCACGCGGGCCAGCAGCTCGCGGTTTTCGGCGCCGAGCGAGAAGTAGTGCTTCGCATCGGCCACCCAGCCGTTCACGCCGCCCGCAATGCGGTTCGCACGCGCCAGCATGCGGGCCTGCGTGTAGTAGGACGAGCGGGCGTAGTAGCTCGCAGCAATGGCTTCGATCGCCACGAAGAGGAACACGACATAAGTGCTCCGTATGAATTCGAGAAGTTTGTACATACCCCGGAGTTCCGACCCGCCGGAACCTCATGCGACGCCGCGCCCCGCGGTTTCCGCTCCGGCGGCGCCCCGCAGGGCGCCTTGCCGGCAGGCATGCGCCGCGCGCCGCCCCGACGGTTCCGCACGCTGCGACTATTTCATCAGGAACGAGAAGCGGTTGATGTTCTTCAGCGCGATGCCCGTGCCGCGCGCGATGGCCCGCAGCGGATCCTCGGCGATGTGGAACGGCAGTCCCGTCTTCTCCGACAACCTGCGGTCGAGGCCCTTGATCAGCGCACCGCCGCCCGCGAGCCAGATGCCGTTCTTCACGATGTCGGCATAGAGCTCGGGCGGCATGGATTCGAGCACCTTCATCAGCGCCGCGTCGATCTTCACGAGCGACTTTTCGAGCGCATAGGCGATCTCGCTGTAACTGAGCGACACGGTCTGGGGCAGTGCCGAGAGCATGTTGGGGCCCGTCACCACGAAATCCTCGGGTTCGTTCTCCAGATCCGATACCGCGGCGCCGATCGAGCACTTGATCGCCTCGGCCGTGCGCTCGCCGATGCGGATGTTGTGCTGCTGGCGCACGTAGCTCTGGATGTCGGCCGTGAAGACGTCGCCCGCCACGTTGATCGACTCCGAGCAGACGATGCCGCCGAGCGAGATGCAGGCGATCTCCGTCGTGCCGCCGCCGATGTCGATGACCATGTTGCCTTCGGGCGCCTCCACGTCCAGTCCGGCGCCGAGCGCCGCCGCCATCGGCTCGTAGATCATGTATACCTCGCGGCCGCCGGCATGCTCGGCCGAGTCGCGCACGGCGCGGATCTCCACGTTGGTCGAACCCGACGGGATGCAGATCACCATGCGCAGCGAGGGCGAAAAGAGGCTGCCCGAGGTCTTGACCTTCTTGATCATGCCGCGCAGCATCAGCTCCGTGGCGTTGAAGTCGGCGATCACGCCGTCCTTGAGCGGACGGATCGTCTTGATGTTGGGATTGGTCTTCTCGTGCATCTGGCGCGCCTGCTGGCCGAGGGCCACCAACTTGCCCGAATGCACGTCGAGCGCCACGATCGAAGGCTCGTCCACCACGACCTTGCCGTTATAGATGATGAGCGTGTTGGCCGTACCGAGGTCGATGGCCAGCTCCTGAGTCAGCGAAAAAATTCCCATTGAACTATGTCGTTATTCCTAATTTACTCTGAATGCGGTCGCTACCTCCCGCTGCGGGCGCTTTGCCGAGCCCTCCGCACACCCGGGGGAACGAATCCGGACAAAGATAACGAAAAGATAGGAATTATTTTCCATCTATACATTAAAAAATTTTTTCTATATTTGTATTTG
>VSOO01000069.1:4449-7451 GCA_009774895.1 Alistipes sp.
GCGCTGCGCCGTAATCGGCTACGGCAGCTGGGCCACGGCGCTGGTCAAGATTCTGACCGCAAACGAAACGTGCGTGGGCTGGTACGTCCGCAACCCGGAGGTGCTGGAGTCGCTTCGCACCGAGGGCCGCAACCCGCGTTACCTGAGCGACATCCGCTTCGACACGCGCCGCATCGCGCCCTCCGACGACCTCGACGCCGTGGTGGCCTCGGCCGACATCGTGGTGCTGGCCGCACCCTCGGCCTACGTCAAGGAGTTCCTCGCGCCGCTCACCGTGTCGCTGGAGCACAAGTTCATCCTCTCGGCCGTGAAGGGCATCGTGCCGGGAGAGTACCAGACCGTGGCCGAATACCTCCACAGCCGCTACGGCCTTTCGTACAAGCAGATCGGCATCATCTCGGGCCCCTCCCACGCCGAGGAGGTGTCGCTCGAACACCTCACCTACCTCACGGTGGTGTGCACCGATTCCGGGAACGCACGCCGGCTGAGCGAACGGTTCGCCACGCCCTACATCGCGCTGAGCTGCTCGAACGACCTCTACGGCGTGGAGTACGCCGCCATACTCAAGAACATCTACGCCCTGGCCGTGGGCATGGCCGTGGGCCTGGGTTACAGCGACAACTTCCTGGCCGTGCTCATATCGAACGGCGCCATGGAGATGACGCGCTTCCTCTCCCGCAGCCACCCGGCCGATCGCGACACGGCGGCTTCGGTCTACCTGGGCGACCTGCTGGTCACCTGCTACTCCGAATTCAGCCGCAACCGCCGCCTCGGACTGCTGGTGGGCCGCGGCATGACCGTGCGCGCCGCGCTGAACGAAATGACGATGGTCGCCGAGGGGTATTTCGCCGCCGAGTGCATCCGCCACATCAACACGCAGCACGGCATCGAGATCCCCATCGCCGATATGGTATACGATGTGCTGTACAACGGCACGCCGGCGCGCAAGGCCATGCAGGCCCTCACGTCGAAACTCATTTAGATAACACACATCAGGCAAAGGAGGTCATTATGGGAATCATCGGACTGGACACCTCGGGATCGGGCATCGGAATCCCGGAAACAATGCGCGAAAGGGCCCTCGCGGCCAATGCGCTGCTCCATTCGCGCGAGGGCGCGGGCAGCGATTTTCTGGGGTGGGTGCACCTGCCCTCGTCGATCGGCGACCCGGAGCTGGCGGCCATCGGCGCCGCGGCCGCACGCCTGCGGGCCGCAGCCGAGGTCATCGTGTGCGTCGGCATCGGCGGCTCGTATCTGGGCACCCGGGCGGTGCTGGAGGCGCTGAGCGATCCGTTCCGGCTGCTACACCGCACGCAGGAGGGTCCCGTGATGGTCTTCGCGGGCCAGAACCTCTCGGAGGACTACGCCTGCGAGCTGCTCGACGCGCTGGAGGAGCGTTCGTTCGCCGTCATCGTGATCTCGAAATCGGGCACCACGACCGAACCGGCCATCGCATTCCGCGTGCTCAAGGCCGCACTCGAACGGCGCTACGGCCGCGAAGGGGCCGCAGCACGCATCGCCGCCGTCACCGACCGCGAGCGCGGCGCGCTGCGCACCCTGGCCGACGAGGAGGGCTATCCGACCTTCGTCATTCCGGACGACGTGGGAGGCCGCTTCTCGGTGCTGACCCCCGTGGGGCTGCTGCCCCTGGCCGCGGCGGGCGTGGACATCGCCGCACTGGTGCGCGGCGCCCGCGACATGGAGCGCGCCACGGCGCCCGACGTGCCGTTCGACCGCAACCCCGCAGCCGTATACGCCGCCGTGCGCAACCTGCTCTACGAACAGGGGCGCAAAATCGAAATCCTGGGTTCCTACGAACCCAAGCTGCAATACGTCAGCGAGTGGTGGAAGCAGCTCTACGGCGAAAGCGAGGGCAAGGAGGGCAAGGGGATCTTTCCGGCAAGCGTGACCTACACGGCGGACCTGCACTCGATGGGCCAGTACATCCAGCAGGGCGAACGCACGCTGTTCGAGACGATCGTATCGGTGGACGAGCCGCAGCGCCGCCTGACCCTCGGCGCCGAGGCGAAGGACCTCGACGGGCTGAACTTCCTGGCGGGCCGCCGCCTCTCGGATATCGGCCGCATGGCCGAACTGGGCGTACGCATCGCCCACCTCGACGGCGACGTGCCGAACCTGCGCATCGTGCTGGAGCGCATCGACGCCTACCATGTGGGCGCCCTGCTCTACTTCTTCGAGAAAGCCTGCGGCATCAGCGGCTACCTGCTCGGGGTCAATCCGTTCGACCAGCCGGGCGTCGAGGACTACAAACGCAACATGTTCGCGCTCCTGGGCAAACCCGGCTACGAGGAGGCTTCGGAAGCGATCCGCGCGCGGCTCTGACCGTTTCCGGCACCAAATATGCTATTCGGCACACGTATGAAATTGCGTGTGCCGTTTTTGCTTCTGTCCGTCGCCGTCGGGGGAGTCCTGCTCTGGATCCTCGGCTCGGTGCGTCGCGACACGCCGCCGCACGCACCCTACTGGTCGCGGCAGATCGAGGCGCTGGGCCGCCTCGGCAGCTACAAACACGCCGCGGCCGCCGAATATGCGCACTATGCCGAAGCCGCCGAGGCGGAACACGCCACAGGCGCCGCCAAGCTCTTCCACGCCCTGGCGCACTCCGAACAGATCCACGAGACCAACTGCGCCGAGGCCGTGCGGCGCCTCGGGGGCCGCTACGCCCCGCCCGTGCGCATCGTCGTCTTCCGGCGCACGACCGGCGACAACCTCGCCCGCGCACTCGAAAAGGAGCGCGGCAACTACGACCGCTACCGCACGGGAGCCATCGACAGCGCCCTGAGCGCCGGCAACCGCTACGCCGCACGGATCATGATCCGCATCGCGGCCGGCGACATGCGGCAGGCCGAGCTGCTCGAACGCTTCATCGCCCGCCCCGACGAGGGGGGCTACACCGTCTGCCCCGACTGCGGCAACGTCTGCACGGCCCGGCACTGCGACCACTACTGCCCCCTCTGCCAGGCGCACGAGGAGCGCTATTT
>VSOO01000007.1:0-4851 GCA_009774895.1 Alistipes sp.
GAGGAAGTTGCGCTCGCGGCGTATAGCCGCACGCTCGGCGCGGTACTTCGCGCGGTTGAAGAATTCCGTCTCGACCCGAGTGGATCTGATCTCGATGCGGAATGCCACGGCCTCCTCGCGGGCATCGACCGCATCGACGGTGATCTGCGCCGCGGCCGGCCACACGGAGGCAGCGAACGCCGCCGCGAGCAAGTAGAAATATTTCATCCTGTAACACATAATTCGTTAAGCGGGACAAAGTTATGAATTTATTTACAAAATCGTTACATTTGTCCGCACGAAAACCGAGCAAACACCAGATCGCATGAAATACTTCGGAGCGCACGTAAGTGCTTCGGGCGGCGTGGACAACGCCCCCCGCAACGCATCGGAAACAGGGGCCACGGCCTTCGCCCTCTTCACCAAGAACCAGCGCCAGTGGCACGCCGCGCCGCTGCACGCCGCACAGATCGCGGCGTTCCGCGAAGCCTGCGCCCTCGCGGGCTACGGACCCGCACAGATCCTGCCCCACGACTCCTACCTCATCAACCTCGGCCACCCCGACGACGAGGGGCTCGCCAAGTCGCGCGCGGCATTCCAGGACGAGATGGCCCGCTGCGAGGCGCTGGGGCTCGACCGCCTCAACTTCCACCCCGGCAGCCACCTCAACCGCATCGCGCCCGAGGAGAGCCTCGACCGCATCGCCGCGTCGATCGACCTGGCGCTCGAACGCACGCAGGGCGTGACGGCCGTCATCGAGAACACGGCGGGCCAGGGCTCGAACCTCGGCTTCACGTTCGAGCAGCTCGCCTACCTCATCGGCCGCGTGGCGGATCCCTCGCGCGTGGGCGTCTGCATCGACACCTGCCACGCCTTCGCCGCGGGCTACGACCTGCGCACGCCCGAGGCGTGCGAGCGCACCTTCGCCGAATTCGACCGCATCGTGGGCATGCGCTACCTGCGGGGCATGCACCTCAACGACGCCATGAAACCCCTCGGCAGCCGCATCGACCGCCATGCCCCGCTGGGTGCGGGCGAGATCGGCTGGGAGTGCTTCCGCTACATCGCGCGCGACCCGCGTTTCGACGGCATGCCGCTCATCCTCGAAACCCCCGACGAGGCGCGCTGGCCCGAGGAGATCGCACGGCTCAAGACCTTCGCCGCCGAGGCGTAACGGACAAAAGCGCGGGCGGCACCTTCCGCATCGGAGGTGCCGCCCGCGCGCGTCGCATGCCCCGGCCTCAGAGCCGGTCGAGGCACTCGCGAATCAGGCGCGCGCTGTCGCGCACCTCCTCCTCCGATACGGTAAGCGGCGGCGAGATGCGGAACGCCGTGTCGCAATAGAGGAACCAGTCGCTCATGATGCCCGCCTCCGCGAAGAGTTCCATCATGCGGTAGAGGCGGGCCGAATCGCCCAGCTCCACGGCCAGCAGCAGGCCGCTGCGGCGGATTTCCCGCACCGCGGGATGGTCGCGCAGCAGCTCCTCGTAGAGCGCGCCCTTGCGCTCGACCTGCGCCACGACATCGTGTTCAAGCAGGTAGTCGAGGGCCGCCAGGCCCGCGGCGCAGCAGACCGGATGGCCGCCGAAGGTGGTGATGTGCCCCAGCACGGGCGCCGTCTGCAAGGCGTCCATGATCCTTTTCGGCGCCGCGAACGCCCCGAGGGGCATGCCGCCGCCGAAAGCCTTCGCCAGGCACACGATGTCGGGCGTGACGCCGTAGCGCTGCATGGCGAACAGGGCGCCGGTGCGGCCCATGCCGGTCTGTATCTCATCGAAGATCAGAAGCGCCCCCACCTCGTCGCAGCGGCGCCGCAGCGCCTCCAGGTAGCCCGCCGCCGGCGGCCGCACGCCCGCCTCGCCCTGCACCGGCTCCGCGAGCACGCAGGCCGTGCGCCGGGTGATCCGCTCCAGGGCGGCGAAATCGTTGAATTCGATGCTCTGCACGTCGGGCAGCAGGGGCCGGAACGCGGCTTTCCACTGCTCGCCCTCGGGCGTGCCCATCATGCTCATGGCCCCGTGGGTCGAGCCGTGGTAGGCACGGCGCATGCCGACGAGCTCCGTGCGCCCCGTGAAGCGCTTGGCGAGCTTGAGCGCCCCCTCGACCGCCTCGGCGCCCGAGTTCACGAAGTAGAGGCTGTCGATGGGCTGCGGCAGCAGCGAGGCGACTTTCGCGGCATAGCGCACCTGCGGCCGCTCGACCAGCTCGCCGTAGACCATCACGTGCATGTAGCGCGCCGCCTGCTCCTGCACGGCCCGCACCACGGCGGGATTGGCATGACCGACGTTGCTCACCGAGACGCCCGCCACCAGGTCGTAGTAGCGGCGCCCCTCGGGGGTGTAAAAGAACGTACCCTCGGCCCGCTCCACCTCGATCAGCATCGGCGAGGGCGACGTCTGGCCCACGTGGGCCAGGAACTGTTTGCGTAAAACGGTTTCGTTATGCATGACTCTATACAAATTTGGTCTCTTTCGTTCGGGCCCCGCGGACGGGACGGAAAAACCGTCCGTCCCTCTCTTCCGGCCGAAAATGCCCGGCGAAAGTTATGAACATTCGGGAAAGTTATCCACAATCCGGCGGCAAAACCCCTCTTTCCACCCCTCCGCACCCCCGGTAGCGCATCGGAGTTATCAACATTTTCCTGCCGGCGCCGCTCCCGCCGCCGCCCGATGGCCCCATCGGACGGAGCAGGCGGACACGCGCAGCAAACCGCTGACCGGAAATCCCTTGGCGAGGCATCGCCCCGTCCGCCCCTCCGGGAAACGCCTCCCGCATCCGGCCGCAGGTTTATCAACAACCGCCCCCGCAGGGTCCGATTCGTGAACACGCCCCGCCGCGGCGGAAGTTATCAACAATCCGGCGCCTACAACAGTCCGCGCCGCTCCAGAATGGGCTCGGCATCCTTCACCGAAGCGCGCATCCAGCGGCAGAGCACCTCCTGCTGCGCGGCGTCGTCGAGCCGCCAGTCGGGCACCGTGCGGCGCACGCGCTCGGCGAGCATGTAGATGAGGATGGCGGCCGAGGCCGAGACGTTGAGGCTCTCGACCATGCCGCACATGGGGATGCGCAGGAACTCGTCGGCACCGGCGACCGCCTCGTCCGAAATGCCCGCATGCTCCGTACCGAACACCAGCGCGAAGGGACCGCGCGCGACGTCGAAGGTCTCGGGCACGCACGACTCGCGGTGGGGCGTGGTGCAGACGATGCGGTAGCCCGCGCGGCGCAGTGCGGCGAGTGCCTCGGGCGTGGAGCCGTGCCTGCGTATATCGACCCAGCGGTCGGTGCCGCGCACCACGGCGGCACTGGGGGTGAAGCGGCACACAGTCTCCACCGTATGCATCTCCTGCACGCCGAACGCCTCGCAGTGGCGCACGAGCGCCGCGGCATTCTGCGGGTGGTAGGTATTCTCGGCCAGGATGGTCATGTAGCGCGTGCGCAGCGACGCCGCACGGCGCAGGGTCTCGAAACGCTCGCCGGTCATGCACTCGGCCAGGCAGGCGATGCGGGCCGCCGTGCGGTCACTTCCGGTATTTGTCATCTTCGTCCAGGATTTTGAGGTAGCTCTCGTAGCGCGGCCAGGCCAGCCCGCCCCGCTCCACGGCGTCGCGCACGGCGCAGCCCGGCTCGTGCACGTGGGTGCAGTTGTAGAAGCGGCAGCCGGGCGCCAGCCGCATCATCTCGGGAAAGTAGTGCCACAGCTCGGCGCCGTCGATGTCGATCAGGCCGAAACCCTTGATTCCGGGGGTGTCGATGATCCGCCCGCCGTCGGCCAGCGGATACATGGTCGAGAAGGTGGTCGTGTGGCGCCCCTTGTGGTGGCTGTCGGATATTTCGCCCGTGCGGATGTCGAGCGACGGATCGACCGTCTGCACGAGGGTCGATTTGCCCACGCCCGAGTTGCCCGCGAGCAGCGTCGTGCGGCCGCCCAGCAGCGCCCGCACCTCCTCCACGCCGGCCCCCGTGCGGGCCGAAACCTCCAGCACGGGGTAGCCCGCAGCCTCGTATACCGTACGGAACGCCTCCATCGCCGCCGGGTCCTGTATGTCGCTCTTGGCGAGCAGCAGCGTTGCGGGCACCTTGTAGGCCTCGCACGTCACCAGGAACCGATCGACGAACTCGGGCGCCGTCTCGGGCTCGGCGAGCGTCACGAGCAGCAGCGCCCGGTCGATGTTGGCGGCGATGATGTGCGACTCCTTCGACAGGTTCGAGGCCCGGCGTATGACGTAGTTGCGGCGCGGCTCCACGCGCTCGATCACCCACGAGCCGTCGCTCGCGCCGCTGCCGTGCACGCGGTCGCCCACCACCACGGGGCTGGTCGAGCGCACGCCCTTCAGCCGCATGCGGCCGCGGATGCGGCAGCGCAGCACGGCGCCGCCCGTATCGACATCGTACCAGCTGCCCGTGGCCCGGGTCACCGTGCCGGAAAAAGATCGTTCGTCCATATTCTGATTACTCATCGAAAGATACGTATTCGCCCGCGCGGTCGAGCAGCGGACGCATGAAGTCGGAGAGCGACGCCACGGGGCGGAACCACCGCGACTCCTCCACCGTGCGCTCGTCCACCAGGGCATGATCGGCATCCGCCCGTTCGAGGAGCGAGAAGAGCACGCTCAGCACGAGCAGGTGCTTCACCGCGGCCACGACCACGCCCAGCACCAGGTCGAGCATCCCGAGGCCCGCGAAGCGGCAGAGGCGGCGCAGCAGCCGTCCGGCCAGCGCGACGGCGATCATTGTCGCGACGAATACCGCGGCGAATCCGCCCGCCGGAGCCACCGCGTCGTCCAGACGCAGCCACGCGCCGACCGGCGAGCCGAAGCGCGCCGCGAGCCATATGCCCGCCGCCACGGCGACGAGCGATGCCAGCTGCAACAC
>VSOO01000007.1:4861-20807 GCA_009774895.1 Alistipes sp.
CCCAGCCATCCCACACGGCAAGCGCCAGTGCGAGGTATACGATCAGGTCCAATACGTTCATGCAGGCACAAAGATAGGAAAAGTCGGGCGCAGAAACAAACGGCGTCCGATCGTGCCGAAACGGAGCACTCTCCGCGGCGGACGCCGCAGCCCCTCCGCCCGGAAACGCCGCCCCCGGAAAACCGCAGCGGAGCGTCCGCCGCGCGGGAAGAGGCGCGAACGGCGCAAGGCGTACCACGGAAAGGACGAGCACGGCTGAGGGGCAGCTCGACGGCACGGAGGAGGGGCAAGGCGTGCGCGGCGGAGGGACGTGCGCTGGAAGCGCGGCCGCTTCCGATTTCGCGGATAATTTCGTAGATTTGCGGCGATCAAACGCAAAACACGCAATGAAAAGACATACCGCACTGCTGCTCGCACTGCTGCTGGCGAGCGTCGCCGCGCCGGCACGCACCGTCTATCCGCTCGACGAGGGGTGGAGTTTCTTTTTCCGCCACGAGAACAGCAGCGACAACGCCCGCATCGTGTCGCTGCCCCACACGTGGGACGGCGCCGGGGCGCCGCTCCGCACCGCCGCCACCTACCAGCGCGAGCTCTTCGTGCCCGCCGAGTGGCAGGGCAAACGGCTCTTCGTGAAGTTCCACGGCGTGCAGCACACCGCCGACCTGTTCGTGAACGGCCGCCACGCGGGCGAACACCGGGGCGGCGGCACGGCTTTCGTCTTCGAGATCACGCGCCTGGTGCGCTGCGGCGGGACGAACGCCCTGCGCATGGAGGTGAGCAACGGCTGGCAGAGCGACGTGCTGCCCACCTCGTCGGAGGCGGACCTCCACGGCGGCATCTACCGCCCCGCAGAGCTCATCGTCACGGACCGCACGGCCATTTCGCCGCTCTACCTCGGTTCGGACGGGGTGCTGATCCACCCCCGCAGCGTCAGCGCGGAGCGCGTGGAGGGTGAGGCCGAAATCCACCTCACAACGCCCTTCACGGGCGGCACCTGCACCCTCGCGCTCGAAATCGCCGCGCCCGACGGAACGCCCGTATATGCGCGCACGCAGCGGGCGCGCCTCGACGGCAAACCCGTGCGCATGCCTTTCGCTTTCGGGCAGCCCGAGCTCTGGAGCCCCGAATCGCCCGTGCGCTACACCGTCACGGCCTCCGTCGCCCACGAGAACGCCCGCGACACGGTGCGCGTGCGCACGGGTTTCCGCGACATCCGCGTATCCTCCGACGAGGGCTTCCTGCTCAACGGACGACGCATCGCCGTGCGGGGCGTGGCGCTCGGCCACGACCACCCGGCGACGGGGGGCGCCTGCTTCGCGGAGCAGTACGACGACGACCTGCGCTTCGTGCGCGAGCTGGGCGCCAACGCCGTACGTTCGTCCGTCATGCCGCACGAAGGGCGCTTCTACGACCTGTGCGACAGCACCGGCATGCTGGCATGGGTCGAGCTGCCCCTCTGCCGGGCGCCCTTCCTGAGCGACATCGCCTACTTCGCCACGCAGCGCTTCGAGGAGAACGGCCGCAGCCAGCTGCGCGAAATGATCGCCCAGTTGCAGAACCACCCCTCGGTGGTCGTGTGGGGCATCTTCTCGGGACTGCTCGCCCGCGGTGACGACGTGCTGCCCTACGTCCGCTCGCTCGATGCCGCGGCCCGCACGATGGATCCGTCGCGTCCCACGGCGGCATGCAGCGACCAGGACGGAGCGATCAACTTCGTGACCGACCTGATCGTGTGGCGCCAGAACGTGGGCTGGGAGCGCGGCACAACCGACGACGTGAAGGTGTGGAGCGACCTGCTCCGCCGCAACTGGAGCCACCTGCGCTCGGCCGTGTGCTACGGCGCGCAGGGCATGCCCGGACACCGGGCGGACGACGCAGCGCAGACCCCGCGCGCCAACTGGCTGCCCGAGAGTCGCCAGACGCGCTTTCACGAAGCCTATGCCCGCACGCTGGAGCGCGACACCCTCTTTTGGGGCATATGGATCGACCAGCTGTTCGACTACGGCGCGGCACGGCGCCCCTACGGCATGAACGCCTCGGGGCTGGTGACTTTCGACCGGAAGGTGAAAAAGGATGCGTTCTATCTTTACAAGGCGCTCTGGAACCGGAGCGAACCCACGCTCCATCTGACCGACAAGCGGCGCACCCTGCGGCGCGAGGCGCAGCAGCACTTCGGAATCTACGCCACCGAGCAGCCCCTGCTGCTGATCGACGGCGACACGGTGCGCGTGCACGAGTGGGCGCCCTGCCACTATCTTTCGGACACGGTGACGCTCCGCGACGGCCGGCGCCGCATCGAAGTGCGGGCCGGGGCGCTCGCCGACGGCATGGTGCTCACCGTAGCGAGCGGCGAAGCACCTCCGAAGCCGTCGGGCCTTCCGCGAACAGGAGATCCGCGACCGACAAATTAGCCGCGAAAGGCATCCGGTCGGCGAAGACCTGCACGTAGGGCTCGGGCGAGAAGTCGTCCGGGCCCTCCGTTTGCACGCGCCGCCCCTCGCAGTGGCGCGCCCGGAGGTCCAGGTCGCCGGGCGCCGCCTCGACATAGCGCTCGGCGAAGGCCGGGCGCGGCAGCCCCAGCGCGTCGAGCAGCACGTCGAGCAGCCCCAGGTCGTAATCCGCGAGGAAGCGGTATTCGCGGCGGTAGAAGGGTTCTAACCGCGCCGCGTAGTGCTCGAAATAGGGCGACGAGCGGTATGCCGACACGAGCGCCTGCCAGTGGCGGTGCTGCCAGCGTTTCGAGTAGTCGATGCGCACGTCGCGCAGCGGCGTGCGCGGACGGCCCGCGCCGCACACCGGCACCGAGAGCTCCATCGGACCGTCGGAGGCCAGGATGCGGGCCCGCGTGCGCTCGGAGCGCTTCACGAAGTGCTCGCCCAGATCGACCGTGCAGTCGCCGCGCAGCAGGCGCGCGCACCACGCCACCGAGGGGAGGTAGGAAAGCGGCAGGATCGTCATCGCGCGCCCTCCTCCCCTTCGTCGGGTTCGTGCCAGTCGCCGTGGGCGCGGATCAGCGCCACGAGGCGGTCGAGCGCCTCCTCCTGCGGGATGTTGCGCTCGACGATCTCGCGCCCCTTGTAGAGCGTGATGCGGCCGGGTGCCGCCCCCACGTAGCCGTAGTCCGCGTCGGCCATCTCGCCCGGGCCGTTCACGATGCAGCCCATCACGCCGATGCGCAGGTTCTTCAGGTGCGAAGTGCGGGCCTTGACGGCTGCGAGCGTGGCCTCGATGTCGTAGAGCGTACGGCCGCAGCTGGGGCAGGCGATGTACTCGGTGCGCGACATGCGCACGCGCGCCGCCTGGAGGATCATCAGCTCGATCTCGGCCCGCTGCGCCGCGTCGAGGTGCGGGGCGTCGAGCACGATGCCGTCGGCCAGTCCGTCGAGGAAGAGCACGCCCAGGTCGGCCGCGGCCTTCACCGCGACGGCCTCGGCCGTCGTGTCGTCGTAGCGGCGCCGCACGGCCACGGGTTCGGCGTCGTCGAGGTTCAGGATCGCGGCGCGCAGCTCGGCCGTGGGGTTGCCCGAGACCGCCTCGATCACACGGAACCCCGCAGGCAGCTCGCGCCCGATGAGCGGCGCCTGACCCGGACAGCGGCGGCGGTACTCCACGGGCGACCAGCGCTCGGGGCGGCGCACCTCGAAGCATCCCGCACGGTCGCGGAAGTGCTCGACCAGCATGCGGGCCACGGGCACCTCGCGCTCGGGCGCCTCGGTGAGCGACACGCGCACCGTGTCGCCGATGCCGTCCGCCAGCAGCGCCCCGATGCCCACGGCGCTCTTGATGCGCCCCTCCAGGCCGTTGCCGGCCTCGGTGACGCCCAGGTGGATCGGATAGCGCATCCCCTCGGCCTCCATCGCCTCCGCGAGCAGGCGGTAGGCCGCGACCATCACGCGCGTGTTGCTCGACTTCATCGACACGACCACCTGATCGAAGTCGAGCCGGCGGCACTCGCGCAGGAACTCCATGGCCGAGACGACCATGCCCTGCGGGGTGTCGCCCCACCGGTCGAAGACGCGGCGGGCCAGCGAACCGTGGTTCACACCGATGCGGAGCGCCGTATCGTGCGCGCGGCAGAGGCCCACGAGGCGCTCCAGCTCGCCGTGCTCCGTGCGGTAGTTGCCCGGGTTGATGCGCACTTTGTCCACATGGCGCGCGGCCACGGCCGCCGCCTCGGGCAGGAAGTGGATGTCGGCCACAAGCGCCGCGCCGCACCCCTCCTCGCGCACGCGACGCGCGATGGCCCCGAGGTTCTCCGCCTCGCGCAGGTCGCGGGCCGTGAGGCGCACGACGGGGCATCCGGCGCGTGCGATGCGCACGATCTGCGCCACGCAGGCCTCGGTGTCCTTCGTATCGGTATTGGTCATCGACTGCACCGCCACGGGGCGGTCGCCGCCGATCGTGATGCCGCCGATGCGCACTTCGCCGGCGGGACGTCTTCTGTATCGGGTCAGGTCAATCATAAATCGGGATTTTTCCACACGAAAGACAAAGGTAGCGATTCTTCGGAAAAAAAGCGGACTTTTCCTTGGATTATTCGGCCGAAGTCCGTATCTTGGCGGTAGGGTAAAAAACACTTAAAACATTCAGTCATGAGAATCTTGCTCTATTTACTGGGACTTTTGGGATTCGCCTCCTGCGGTAAAACCGAAGATCTGCCTCCTGTCATGTACGGCACGCCGACCGCCGAATTCACGGTGAAGGGCCGCGTGGTCGATCCCGACGGCAATCCCGTGGAAAACATCCGCGTAACGCCGCTCGCAGCCTGGCGGCGCACGCAGGCGACCGACACTTTCATTCCCGACAACGAACTGGAATCCGACCGGCTCTGCATCGACCCGCTGCGCACCGATGCCGACGGAACCTACGAATTCGAGGCGTCGTGCTTCGACTTCGGCAGGTTCCAGGTCCGCCTGAAGGTCGAGGACACCGACGGCGAAGAGCACGGCGGCCTGTTCCGCACCGCGGAGACCGACGTCGCGATCGACGGAGCCGACCTGATCGGGTCGGGCAGCTGGGTCCGGAAATACGCGAAGCAGGCCGAAAACATCGTGCTCGAACGGGCCACCGGCGACGAACCGGAAGAACCCGGACAGCCGGAAGAACCCGAGAAGCCGGAACAGCCGGAAGAACCGGGGAAACCCGCAGCATCGGAACAGCAGCCGTGAACCGCTCGCTCGGCCTGCGCCAACGCCTCGCGCTGGAGGTGTTCCGCAAGATACAGGACCTGCGCATCGAGCGTCACGAGCTGCGCACGCTCTTCTGGGAGTGCACGCTCCGCTGCAACCTCGCATGCCGCCACTGCGGCAGCGACTGCCGCACCGAAGCCTCGCAGCCGGACATGCCGGCCGAAGATTTCTTCCGCGTACTCGACACGCAGATCACCCCGCATGTCGATCCGCACCGCGTGCTGGTGATTCTCTCGGGCGGCGAGGTGCTGATGCGTCCCGACCTGGAGCGCATCGGACTGGAGCTCTACCGCCGCGAATATCCGTGGGGCATGGTGACCAACGGCCTGGCGCTCGACGCCCGACGTTTCGAGGCCCTGCTGCGCGCGGGGCTCCACACGATCACCGTGAGCCTCGACGGCTTCGCCGACGACCACCTTTACATCCGCCGCAACCCCCGGAGCTTCGAGCGCGCATCGGACGCCGTGCGCATGATCGCCGCCGACGGCTCGCTGGCATGGGACGTGGTGACGTGCGTCACGCCCCGCTCGCTGCCCCGGCTCAACGAGTTCAAGGAGTACCTGATCTCGCTGGGCGTCAAGGCATGGAGGCTGTTCACGATCTTCCCCTCGGGCCGCGCCTCCGAGGAGCCCGGCTTGCAGCTCGACGACGCGGAGTTCGTGCGGCTGCTCGACTTCATCCGCGACACGCGGCGCGAGGGACGCATCCGTGCGGCCTATGCCTGCGAGGGGTTCCTGGGCGGCTACGAGGGCGAGGTGCGCGACACGTTATACAACTGTACGGCAGGCGTATCCACGGCCTCGATCCGCATCGACGGCGCCATCTCGGGCTGCACCTCGATCCGTTCCGACTTCCACCAGGGCAACATCTACCGCGACGACTTCCACGAAGTGTGGGAACACCGGTTCGAGAAGTTCCGCGACCGCGCGTGGACCCGCAAGGATCAGTGTGCCGACTGCGCGATGTTCCGCTACTGCCGCGGCGGCGGCATGCACCTCTACGACGGCGACGGCCGCCTCAAGTCGTGCCGCTACGCCCGACTGCGGAGCAGCAAGTGACGCGACGGAATTTTCGCCGCACGGACCGCTCCCGCTGCGGCGAGCGTGCCGCGGACAGCCGGAGGCAAGTTCCGACCGCCCGACGGCAGTGGCGCGATGGTTTCACCGACCGAATTCGCTCCGGCAGCAGCCGATACGGCAGACAGTCCGCTGCCTCAACCGACCGCGGAGTCGCAACCTCCGGCAGTACCCGGCACTGCCGGCAGTTCGCCGCCGCCCCACGCGGCGGACTGCCGCTCGCCTGCGGCCCGTGCCGTCCCGCCGCCGGCGAACCCCAGGATTGCGCAACACGCATACGCCCGTTTCGGAAACCGGCCGCATCCGACACCGGAGCGCGCGCTCCGCTTCCGCCCTCCCGAAATACCCGCGGGAAACCGGCCGCCGGCTCCCCCAGCAAGCCGACGCAGCCCCCGCACGACGGTCGCACTACGACACGCAGCGCACCCGCAACGCCGGCACAGCCCCCTCCGGCGCGCCCCCGCAGCGAAAAAACCGGCGGCGACGGATTGCACTTCGCGATTTATCGGTTACCTTTGCGGTATGGAGCGCATTTTGGACAACGAAGTGAAATTCGTGGCGGGCGTAGGCGAAGCGCGGGCCAAACTCCTCGAACGGGAGCTCGGCATCCGCACCGTGGGCGACCTGCTGAGCCACTATCCGTTCCGCTACATCGACCGCACCAAGACCTACCGCATCGGCGAAATCACCGAGGAGGTTTCGCTGGTGCAGTTCCGGGCCCGCGTGACCGGCACGGCCTATGCCGGGGCAGGGCGCAAGCGCCGATTCACGGTCTTCGTCTCCGACCCCACGGGCTCGGCCGAACTGGTGTGGTTCCAGGGCATCAAGTGGATCGAGAAACGGATCGAAACGGGGCGCGAATACCTCGTCTTCGGGCGCCCGTCGTTCTTCCGGGGCGAGCTGTCGCTGGTCCACCCCGAGGTGGAGACCATGGAACAGGCCCTGAGCCGCAAGGCCGAGAGCACCATGCAGGGCATCTACTCCACCACCGAGAAGCTCTCGGGCGTGCTGGGCACCAAGGGATTCCACAGGATCGTGTGCAACGCCTGGGAGCTGGTCCGCAACCGCCTCGGCGAGCCGCTGCCCGAGGCCCTGCGCCAGCGCTACGGGCTCGTCACGCTGCACGAAGCGCTGCACAACATCCACTTCCCGCAGTCGCCCGAGGCGCTGCGGCAGGCGCAGTACCGCCTCAAGTTCGACGAACTGCTCGGCATCCAGCTCAACATCCAGTCGCGGCGTTCGGCCCGCATGGCCAGAAACAACGGCTTCCTCTTCCCGAAGGTGGGGGGCGTGTTCCGCACCTTCTACGACGAGAAGCTGCCCTTTCCGCTGACCGAAGCGCAGAAACGCGTGATCCGCGAAATCCGCCGCGACACGGTCACCGGCTACCAGATGAACCGCCTGTTGCAGGGCGACGTGGGTAGCGGCAAGACCCTCGTGGCACTCATGTCGATGCTGCTGGCCGTGGACAACGGGTTCCAGGCCTGCATGATGGCCCCCACCGAGATCCTCGCGCGACAGCACTACGCCACCGTGTGCCGCATGCTCGACGGCATGGAGGTGCGCACGGCCGTGCTGACCGGGGCCTCGAACGCCCGCGAACGCCGCGCCGCGCTCGAAGGCATCGCCGACGGGTCGATCGACCTGCTGATCGGCACCCACGCCCTGCTCGAAGACCGCGTGCGTTTCGCCAACCTCGGCTTCGTGGTCATCGACGAGCAGCACCGCTTCGGCGTCGAGCAGCGCGCGCGCCTCTGGACCAAGAACGAGCAGCCGCCCCACATCCTGGTCATGACCGCCACGCCCATACCGCGCACGCTGGCCATGACGCTCTACGGCGACCTGGACGTGTCGGTGATCGACGAGCTGCCGCCCGGACGACGCCCCGTCCGCACCGTGCACTACACCGACGCGGCCCGCATGCGGCTCTTCGGCTTCATGAAGCAGGAGATCCGCAAGGGACGCCAGGTCTACGTGGTCTACCCGCTCATCAAGGAGTCGGAGGCCATGGACTACAAGGACCTGACCGACGGCTACGAAGCCATATCGCGCGACTTCCCCCTGCCGGAGTTCGTCACGACCGTCTGCCACGGCAAGATGAAGCCCGCGGACAAGGAGGAGTCGATGCGTCAGTTCAAGAGCGGCGAAGCCCACATCATGGTCGCCACGTCGGTCATCGAGGTGGGCGTGGACGTTCCGAACGCCACGGTCATGGTGATCGAGTCGGCCGAGCGCTTCGGGCTCTCGCAGCTCCACCAGCTGCGCGGCCGCGTGGGCCGCGGCGGCGAACAGTCGTACTGCATCCTCATGTCGGGCGAGAAGCTCTCGCGCGAGTCGCGCGCCCGGCTCGACGCCATGTGCCAGACGGGCGACGGCTTCCGGCTGGCGGAACTCGACCTCAAGCTGCGGGGCGCGGGCGACATCAACGGCACGCTCCAGAGCGGCATGGCACTCGATTTGAAGATCGCCAATCCGACGCTCGACACGCAGCTGCTCACCCTCACGCGCGACGCGGCGGAGGAGCTCCTCGCCCGCGACCGCACCCTCGCGCTGCCCGAGCACGCCGGACTGCGCGAACTGAAGCAGCGCTACGCCGGAGGGGCGGAACGCGATTTTTCGATGATTTCGTGACCGCACGCACACCATGCGGCGGACAGCATACGTTAGTAAATACAGACACCGATGAAACGACTCGCAGTTTTCCTCATACCGCTCCTCGCCGCACTCCCCGCAGCGGCCCAGCTCTACCAGCCGGGCGAAGTGCTGGAGTACCGCGTGAGCTACAAGGCCAAGCTATTCCCCAACACCGAGGTGGGTTCGGTGGAGGTCGCCACCTCGTGCGGCACGCACGACGGCCGGCCCGTATACCGGGTCGATGCGCGCGGCCGCACGCTGCCCACCTACCGGTGGTTCTTCGATCTGGACGACCGCTACACGGTCTGCGTCGATACGGCCGCGATGCGCCCCATACACTTCAGCAGCGACATCAAGGAGGGTGACTACACCTTCTGGAGCCGCTACGACTACGACTGGGACCGCTACGAGGCCGCAACGACCTGGCAGAGCCGCCGGAATCCCGAGCAGAGCAAGCGCATCGCGCTCACCGACGCCAGTCTGGACGCCATATCGCTCTTCTTCCGCATGCGGAGCGCCGACCCAGACAGCTTCCGCGCCGGCGAATCGGAGGTGCTCGAAATGGTGCTCCAGGACACCGTGCGGCGCATACGCTACCGCTTCGAGGGCCGCGAGCAGAAGAAGATCCGCAACATGGGCAAATACCGCACGCTGCGCTTCGCCTGCCAGCTGGGCACCACGGAGAACTTCTCGTTCACCGACGGCACGGAGTTCACGATCTGGATTTCGGACGACGAGAACAAAATCCCGCTCTACCTCGAATCCCCCGTGCGCGTGGGCAGCGTGCAGGCCTACATCTCGGGGTACCGGGGGCTGCGCTATCCGGTTTCGAGCCTCATACGATAGGAATTTTCAACAAACATCGCTATATTTGCGGAAACAAAACCCACTACTATGGAGGAGAACACCCGGGGCCACGTGCCCGAAGAGTACGAAGAGTACGACTACGACCGCCGTCCCGACGCGGGCAAGGCCATGCGCGGCTACCGCATCGTCATCATCCTCTTGTCGATCATACTCGTGGCCCTTTCGGCGCTCTATTACAGCATCCACCGCCAGCAGAAGATCGACAACGAGCTGTTGCAGGCCGACCGCGACGCCATACAGAACGACCTGAACGGACTGATGGAGGACTACGACAACCTGCGCGTGAGCAACGACACGATCACCGCCAGCCTCAACTTCGAACGGCTGCGCGCCGACTCGCTCATGGACCGCCTGAAGAAAGAGCGCAGCTGGAACCTCGCCAAGATCCGCGAGTACCAGAGCCAGGTGAAGCTGCTGCGCTCGGTGGCCGAGGGCTACGTGCGCCAGATCGACTCGCTCAACACGCTGAACAAGAAACTCATCAACGAGAACATCACCTACCGCAAGGAGATCTCGACGGCCCAGATGCGCGCCGAAATGGCCGAGGAGAAGGCCGCCGAGCTGGACAACAAGGTGCGCGCCGGTTCGGTCATCCGGGCCCGCGACATCCGCCTCGTGCCGCTCAACGCCAACAGCAAGGAGGTGACCCGCGTGCGCAACGCCGCACGCCTGCGTGCCGACTTCGTGCTGACGGCCAACGAACTGGCCGTGCCGGGCGGCAAAACCGTCTATGTGCGCATCCTCTCGCCCGACGGCTACGTGCTGACCACCGAGGAGCAGCCCACCTTCTCCTTCGAGGGCGAGCGGCTCACCTACTCCGCATCGCGCGACGTGGATTACCAGAACGAGGACCTCGCCGTAGGCATCTACTACAACAGCTCGGGCTTCACGGCCGGCACCTACGAAGTGCAGCTCTACTGCGACGGCTACCTGATCGGCACGTCCCGCATCGCCCTGCGGTAACGGACGCACCGCGACACCCGGGAGAGGACCTGCAGCACGTCCGCGGCCTCCCCCACCCACTTACCGAATGCACGGAGCCCGGCCGCAACGCATCGCAGCCGGGCTCCGCCGTATCCACACGGCCGCAGCGCGCTACTCCCCGCCTTGCCAGACGAGCGCCGCAGCCCCCAGAATCGCCGCATTCTTACCCTGGAGTCCGCTCGGCAGCAGCTTGACCTTCCCGCGGAACACGGGCATCATGTGCTCCTCCATGTACCACTGCACGGGGTCGAACAGCAGCTTGCCCGCCTTGGCCAGGCCGCCGAAGAAGAAGACGGCTTCGGGCGACGTGATCGTCACCACGTCGGCCAGCGCACGGCCCAGCACCTCGCCCGTGAACCGGAAGGTCTCCAGCGCGACGGGGTCGCCCTCGGCGGCCGCGGCCGACACGATCGAGGCATCGAAATCGTCATACGCCACGGCACGCAGGCGGCTCGGCTCGGTCATCCGGGCCATCGTCTCGAACGCCGTGCGCTTGACGCCCGTGGCCGACACGTAGGTCTCCAGGCAGCCGCAGCGTCCGCAGCCGCAGCGCCGCCCGCCGCGCTCGACGACCACGTGGCCCAGTTCGCCCGCGAAGCCGTCGTGGCCGTAGATCATGGCGCCGTTGGCGACGAAACCCGATCCGAGTCCCGTGCCGAGCGTAATCATGATGAAATCCTTCATACCCCGCGCATTGCCATAGACCATTTCGCCCACCGTGGCGGCGTTGGCGTCGTTGGTCACCAGCACCCGCACCCCGGGGAAGCGCGCACCGATGTCGTCCGCCAGCGGGAAGACGCGCCGTTCGGGCCGGGGATCCGCCTCGTCGGCGGCGAAGCGCCAAAGGTTGGCCGGCTGCTCGATCGTGCCCCGGTGGTAGTTGGCATTGGGCGCACCGATGCCGATGCCCGCCAGCTCGTACTCGAACGAGAGGCTGTCGGCCATGGCCCGCAGCTCTGCGCACAACTCCTCCACATAGGCGGTGTAATCCCCGAATTCGGGGAACTTCTTCGTCGGAATGACCGACTCGGCATAGAGGTCGCCGTGTTCGTCCACCAGGCCGAATGCCGTGTTGATGCCGCCGATATCGACACCGATCGCAAGTTTTTTCATATAGGAACCAATCCGTTACGGTTAGACTTCACCGGAGAAAGACGCCGCACGGCACGCGGAAAACTCCGCGCCGCACGCCGCAAGGGCCCATCGTGCGACCCGCCTGCCGCCGCCGGCGACCGCACGGCCCCGAACGCGGCGAATCCGGTTTCTTTCCTCAAAGTTAGGGATAAATTTCGCGTACTCCCAAACTTTTTTGCTATTTTTGAGGGCTTGTTTCACCCGAAAAACACTTTTTTCATGCAAGATACCGAACGTCTGCTCGCCTCCGTCGAGAACTACCTCGCGCAACAGGAGCTGCCCTCCGAACCCGAGAAGCTCTACGCCCCCATCGGCTATTCGCTCTCGGGCGGCGGCAAACGCCTCCGTCCGATGCTGCTGATGCTCACGTGCGGCATCTTCAGCGACCGGCCCGAGCGCGCCATGCCCGCGGCGGCGGCCGTCGAGGACTTCCACAACTTCCCGCTGCTGCACGACGACATCATGGACAATGCGGCCATGCGCCGCGGCAAGCCCTCGGTCGCGGCCCGCTGGGGCCGCAACGTGGCCATCCTCTCGGGCGACGCCATGCTCATCTGGGCCTACCGCCTGCTGGGCCAGGTGGAGCCCGCCCTGCTGCCGCGCATCCTCGCCGAATTCAACGAAATGGCCATCGGCGTGTGCGAGGGCCAGCAGTACGACATGGACTATGAGGAGCGGCAGAAGGTCTCGGTGGTCGAATACATGCGCATGATCGAGCTGAAGACCTCGGTGCTGCTGGGCGGCGCCGTGGTGATCGGCGCCCTGCTGGGCGGCGCGACGGCGGAGGACTGCGCCCGAATGCGCAAGTTCGCCATCGAGCTGGGTCTGGCCTTCCAGTTGCAGGACGACCTGCTGGACAGCTACGGCGACGAGCGCCTGGGCAAGCCCATCGGCGGCGACATCCTCGAAGGCAAGCAGACCTACCTCATGATTACGGCCATGAGCCGCGCCTCGGAGGAGGATCGCGAGGTGCTGCGGCACACCCACACGGACCCCGCGCTGGGCCCCGCGGAGAAGATCGCCCGCGTGAAAGCCGTATACGACAAATACGACATCCCCCGACTCACGGAACAGCAAATTTCGCTCCGCTTCGAACGGGCGCTGGCCCAGCTCGACACCCTCACCGCCGAACCCGGACGCACCGCCACGCTGCGACGCTACGCCGAGAGCCTCATGGGACGCAAACACTGATATGAAACGTTCGGACATAGAACTGATGGCTCCCGTGGGGAGCTACGAGGCGCTCGCCGCAGCCATACAGGCCGGAGCCGACGCCGTATATTTCGGCGTGGGGGCGCTCAACATGCGCGCCCACTCGGCCGCCAACTTCACCGAAGAGGACCTCGCCCGCATCGTACGCACGGCGCACGACGCGGGCGTCCGCACCTACCTCACGGTCAATACCATCGTCTACGACGACGAGATGCCGACGCTCCGCGCCCTGCTCGAACGGGCCCGCAGCGAGGGGGTCGATGCCGTGATCGCCTCGGACATGGCGGCCATACTCGCCGCACGCGAACTGGGCATCGAGGTCCACATCTCGACCCAGTGCAACATCTCGAACGCCGCGGCGGCGCGTTTCTACGCGCAGTGGGCCGACGTGGCGGTGCTTGCCCGCGAGCTGTCGCTCGACCAGGTGGCCCGCATCCGCGACGCGATCCGCGACGAGGGGATCCGCGGCCCGAAGGGCGAACTGCTGAAGATCGAGATGTTCGCGCACGGCGCGCTCTGCATGTCGATTTCGGGCAAGTGCTACCTCAGCCTCTACGAAACGGGCTGCTCGGCGAACCGGGGTTCGTGCCGCCAGCTGTGCCGCCGCAAGTACACCGTCACCGACCGCGAGACGGGCGCGGCGCTCGACATCGACGGCCGCTACGTCCTATCGCCCAAGGACCTCTGCACGATCGACTTCCTCGACCGCTTCATCGAGGCGGGCGTGGGCGTGCTGAAAATCGAGGGCCGCGCGCGCGGCGCCGAGTACGTCAAACGCGTGGTCGGCTGCTACGACCGCGCGCTGCGGGCACTGGAGGCGGGCACCTACACGCCCGAATACGCCGCGCAGCTCAAGGAGGAGCTGGCCACGGTATTCAACCGCGGATTCTGGGAGGGATACTACGCCGGCCGCCCCGTGGCGGAGCTGAGCGCACGCTACGGCTCGTCGGCCACGCGGCGCAAGGTCTACGTGGGCAAGGTGGTGAACTTCTACCGCAAGCTCTCGGTGGCCGAGGTGCTGGTGGAAGCGGCTCCTGTGGCCGTGGGCGACGAGATATTCTTCACGGGCCCCACCACGGGCGTGGCCGAACAGCGCGTCGAGGCACTCCACGTGGGCGACGAGGGGCGCCCCGCACAGCAGGCCGTGCAGGGCGAGCTGTGCTCCGTCCGCACGCCGGAGGCCGTGCGCCGGGGCGACAAACTCTACAAGATGGAGGCGGCGGATTAATCCGCCCGGCACCGCGACCATGGGCGACGCTCCGCGATACGACGACGCACCCGCCTGGGACGGCGTGCCGATGCCCCGGCGGCTCGGGGCCATTGCGGCCGTGGCGTTCGGCGTGGGGCTGGCCGTGCTCGACGGCACCATCGCCAACGTGGCGCTCCCGACCATCGCCCGCGAGCTGGAGATCAGCCCCGCGGATTCGATCTGGATCGTGAACGCCTACCAACTCGCGATCATGGTCACGCTGCTCACCTTCTCGGCTCTGGGCGACATCGCAGGCTACCGCCGGGTCTATACGGGCGGCCTGGCGCTCTTCACCCTCGCGTCCTTAGGCTGCACGCTGGCCGGCTCGTTCCGCATGCTGGTGCTGGCGCGCGCGGTGCAGGGCATCGGCGCCGCGGCTGTCACGTCGGTCAATACCACGCTCATCCGCACGATCTACCCCCGCCGCCACCTGGGCCGCGGCATGGGGCTCAACGCCACGGTGGTCGCCGTGGCTTCGGTCGCCGGCCCCACGCTCGCGGCCGGCATCCTCGCGGCCGCACCGTGGCCGTGGCTCTTCGCCATAAACATCCCGATCGGCCTGGCGGCGCTCGCACTCGGCCGCCGCTTCCTGCCCGACAATCCGGTGCGGAGCGCCGTGCGCCGCTTCCGGTGGCGCGACGGCGCGATGAACGCCCTCACGTTCGGACTGCTGATGGCCTCGGTCGAGGGCTACTCCCACGGCCTCGACCCGCGGCTGGTCGGAGCGGGCCTCGCGGCACTCCTCGTCGCAGGCTTCTTCTTCATCCGCAGCCAGCTGCGCATGGAGTACCCGCTGCTGCCGTTCGACCTGCTCCGCATCCCGATCTTCTCGGTCTCGGTCCTGACCTCCGTCTGCTCCTACTTCGCGCAGATGCTGGCCGTCACGGCCCTGCCCTTCTGCCTGCAACACGACCTCGGGCACAGCGAGGTGCAGACCGGACTGCTCATGACCGCGTGGCCCGCCGTGGTCACGGTCGTCGCACCGCTGGCCGGACTGCTCGCCGAGCGGCTCCATGCCGGCGCGCTGGGCGGCACGGGACTGCTGCTCATGTCGTGCGGCCTGTGTTCGCTGGCGTTCCTGCCCGCAGATCCCGCCACCGCGGACATCGTGTGGCGCCTGGCCCTCTGCGGCGGGGGATTCGCTCTCTTCCAGTCGCCCAACAACAGCATCCTGATCGCCTCCGCGCCTCCCGCACGCAGCGGCTCGGCGAGCGGCATGCTGGCCTCCGCGCGCCTCGTGGGCCAGACCACGGGCGCCGCCGCCATGGCCCTGCTCTTCCACACGGCCGGCAACCCCACGCGCACGGCCTTTCTGCTCGCGGGAGCCCTCGCCTTCGCGGGCGCCGCGGTCAGCGCCGCACGTCTGGGGCTTCCGCTGCCCGAGGGCGTCGGAGGCCGCACGGACCGTCGCTGACCCCGCGAAACATACGCCGTCTCCGATCGTCCGAACGCGGCTCGCGCCCCGCAGGAGCGAAAAACCCACGGACCGGACAGCGGCGGCGCGGAACCGGGCTCCGCACAGCGGATATGCGCCCGCCCCGCAACCTCCTCCGCCAGAGGGAGGAAGCAAGCGGCTACGGAACACTAAAACAACCTAATTG
>VSOO01000070.1 GCA_009774895.1 Alistipes sp.
CCTGGTGCGGCGTGACATGCAGAACATCCTGATCCTCTACGGCGGGCACATGCGCAACGCCCGGCTGGGCGACATCGCCATGCAGCCCGACGCTCCCTTCCTCAGCGCCAGCGTCTACGACGGCAACATCGGCATCATCCCCACGCTGACCACCACCGTATTCAGCCTGACCACGCAGGACGGCAAGCTGCCCGGAGGTTTCGACGCCCTGCTGACCGAGATGGAGAAGTCGCGCCGCTTCGGCTTCACCGAGGGTGAGTTCGAGCGCACGAAGAACGAGCTGATGCGCTACATCGAGAATCAGTACGCAGCACGCAACGACCGCCGCAACGGCTCCTACGTCACGCCCCTGATCGACAACTTCAAGTTCGGCACCGCCTACTGCGACGCCGAGTACGAATACCGTCTCGACAGCACGCTGCTCGAAGCCATCTCGCTCGCCGACATCAACATGGCATGGCCCCAGCTCCTGCAACCCCGCAACTGGGTCGTAGTGGTCAATGCGCCCGAGAAGGAGGGCCTGACGAACCCCACCGAAAGCGACCTGCTGGCCGCGATCGAGCGCTCGCGCAACGCCGAGCTCGAAGCCTATGAGGACACCGCGGTGAAGGAGCCGCTGATCCCCGCAGACACCCGTCTGAAAGGCTCGGCCGTGAAGAAAGACCAGCACAACGAGGCCTACGGCACGACGGAGTGGACGCTCAAGAACGGCGCACGCATCATCGTGAAACCCACGAAATTCAAGGCCGACGAGGTATACCTGGCAGTCAAGAGCCGCGGCGGTCTGTCGCTGCTGCCCGACGAGGAGTACTACGCAGCCAAGCTGCTTCCGGGCATCATGCAGATGTCGGGTCTGGGCAAATTCACGGCCACCGACCTGCGCAAGCAGCTCGCCGGCAAGCAGGCGCAGACCGCGCTCACAGTGAACGGCTACAACCACGGCATGTACGGCGAAGCGTCGCCCCGCGACCTGGAGACGCTGCTCCAGCTGGTTTACCTGAGCTTCACCTCGCCCCGTTTCGACGAAACGGACTACAACACCTACATGACGCAGATGCGCGCCCAGGTTGCGAACATGCTCGCCAACCCCGACTACATCGTGCAGGACGCATTCAAGGAGACCGTATACGGCAACAACTACCGCGAGCAGATGCTCTCGCCCGAGATCCTGGACGACGTGCGCTTCGAGCAGCTGCGCACCGTGTACGACAAGCTCTATACGGGCGCCAACAACTTCACCTTCACGTTCGTGGGCGATGTCGATCCGGCCGTGCTGAAGCCCCTCGTAGAGCGTTACATCGGCTCGCTGCCCGCCACTAAGAAGACCCTCGACTGGGCCGATGACGGCGTGGCTCCCGTGAAGGGCGTGACGACCAACGACTTCCGCGCCGCCATGTTGCAGCCCAAAGTCTCGGTATGGTACAACTACTCGGGCGACCTCGACTTCACGATCGAGAACCGTCTGGCGATGAGCTTCCTCGAACAGGTGCTCACTTCGCGCTACCGCGTGTCGGTCCGCGAAGAGAAGGGCGGCACCTACGGCGTAGGCGTGGGCTCCCTCACCGAGTATGCTCCGAAGAACAGCTACCGCCTGATCATTCAGTTCGACACCAACGAGCAGATGGCCGACGAACTGATGGAGATCATCGTCGCCGACTTCCGCCGCCTCGCAGCGGAGGGCCCGAAGGCCGAGGAGATGGAGAACATCCGCGAGTACATGCTCAAGGAGTGGACCAACTCGCTCGAAGAGAACGGCAGCTGGCTGACCAACCTCGACCGCTACTACTCGCTCGGTCTGGACTACGTGAACGACTACGAGGAGGCCCTGCGCAATCTCACGGCCGAGGACGTGCGCCTCATGGCCGGCAAGGTGCTCAAGGGCAACAACCTCGCAAACGTAATCATGCGTCCGGCAGCCGACGCGGAATAGACACCCGGCCGTCGTGACGGCCGCACAGGCAGCGGGCCCCTTCCGAACGTTCGGAAGGGGCCCGTTCTGTTTTCCGCTCCGAGGCTCCGCTCCCGCACGACGGAAGCCGGCGCAAGACCGCCCCTGCGCCCGCGGAAGCGCCGGCAGCTCCTCTGTCCGCCTTGCACACAACCACTCGAACAGTTACCTATTGTAAAGAAAAAAGTCCCCACGGAGTACGCGGGGACACAGGTGTCAAAACCTTCGGCCTATAGCCTTATTGTGGTAAGATGTAGTTTGTAATTCTTACGATACAAATATAGACTAAAATTCGGATTTTTACAACTTTTTATTTAATTTTACGAAAAATTGAAGCGTATATGACGAAAACATTGGGATTGGACCTCGGCACGAACTCGATCGGCTGGGCGATCGTGGAGCGAGACGACAACGACGGCCGCTGCCGGCTGCTCGATCGGGGCGTAGACCTCTTCCAGGAGGGCGTGGCACGCGAAAAGAACAACGAGAAGCCGGCCGTGCAGGACCGGACGGAGGCGCGTGCATTGCGACGCCACTACTTCCGCCGCAGAATCCGCAAGATCGAACTGCTCGGGCTGCTCGTGAAATACGACCTCTGTCCGCCGCTGAGCCGCGACCAGCTGCACGCATGGCGCAGCCGCAAACGCTACCCGCTGGACGAGGAGTTCCTGCGCTGGCAGCGCACGGACGACGCCGCGGGCCGCAATCCCTACCACGACCGCAACCGGGCGCTGAGCGAAACGCTCGACCTCGACGACCGCGCCGACCGTCATGCGCTCGGCCGTGCGCTCTACCACCTGGCCCAGCGCCGCGGCTTCCTGAGCAACCGCAAGCAGGCCGGCGCCGAGAGCGAGGACGGCACGGTCAAGCAGGGGATCAGCGACCTGTCGGAGGCCATGCGCAAGGCCGGATGCGAGTACCTCGGGCAGTACTTCCACACGCTCTACCTGCGCAAGGAGAAGATCCGCACGCACTACACGGCACGCAACGAACATTTTCTGGCCGAATTCCGGGCCATTTGCGAAAAGCAGCAGCTGCCCGGGGAGTGGCGCGAAGCGCTGCACCGCGCCATCTTCTACCAGCGGCCGCTCAAATCGCAGAAGGGACAGGTGGGCAGGTGCACGTTCGAGAAGAAGAAGTCGCGATGTCCGGCATCGCATCCGCGCTTCGAGGAGTTCCGCATGCGCTCGTTCATCAACAACATCCGCATCGCGGGCCCCGGCGACGAGGAGCCGCGGCCGCTGCGGACCGACGAAATCGAACGCATCCGTCCGCTCTTTCTGCGCAAGAGCAAGCCCCACTTCGACTTCGCGGAGCTTGCGGCCAAACTCGCCGGCAAGGGCAACTTCGCCTGCAAGGGCGACCGCAACGAGGCACCCTACCGATTCAACTTCCCGCGTACGACGACCGTGTCGGGCTGTCCGGTCACGGCGGCGCTCATCGCGCTTTTCGGCGACGACTGGCAGGCCGCGCTCCGCAGCCGCTACACGCTCGCTGCGGACAAGAGCGACGACCGCATCGTGAACGACATTTGGCATGCGCTCTTCTCGTTCGACGACGAGGAGCGCCTGCGCGACTGGGCGCGCACGAAACTCGGCCTGAGCGAAGACGAGGCGCAGCACTTCGCCGCCATCCGGCTGCCGCAGGACTATGCCTCGCTCAGCCTCAACGCCATAGACAAGATCCTGCCCGGACTGCGGGCGGGACTCCGCTACGACGAGGCGGTCTTCATGGCCAACATGCAGGCCGTAGTGCCCGACGACGTGCGCGACGACGCGACGAAGCTGGAGCGGATCGGCACCGACATCGCGGTGCTGCTCGAAGATTTCGGCCGCAACCCGCTCAATGCCCGCACGACCAAAGAACAGTGCGTCCGCGACTACCTGCGCAATTGCTGCGGCATCGACGACAGGCACCTGGACCGCATGTACCATCCCTCGATGATCGAGACCTACCGCGCGGCGCTGCCCGACGCCGCGGGCATCCTGCGCTTGGGGTCGCCGCGCACCGACTCGATCCGCAATCCGATGGCCATGCGGGCCCTCTTCCGCCTGCGCATCCTGCTCAACACCCTGCTGCGCCAGGGCAAGATCGACCGCACGACGAAGATCAACATCGAATTCTCGCGCAACCTGCACGACGCCAACCCTCGCAAGGCATTCGAACAATACCGGCGCGACCGCGAAGCGGAAAACCGCAAGTATGCCGACGAGCTGCGCACGCAGTACGCGGACGCCACGGGCCGCACGATCGAACCGACCGAGACGGACATCCTGAAATTCCGCCTGTGGAAGGAGCAGCAGCACCGCTGCATCTACACGGGAAAGCAAATCGGAATCGCCGACTTCATCGGATCGAATCCCCGTTTCGACATCGAGCACACCGTGCCCCGGTCACGCGGCGGCGACGACTCGCAGAAGAACAAGACGCTGTGCGACTGCCGCTACAACCGCGAGGTCAAACGCGCCAAGTTGCCGTCGGAACTCGCCGACGCACAGGCCATCGGGGCGCGCATCGAGGAGCTCGGATGGCGGAAGCGCATCGACGAACTGGAAAAACAGATTGGCAACCAAATCCGCAAGAGCAAAAACGCCTCGACCAAACAGGAAAAGGACTTCGCAATCCAACGGCGCCACTACCTGAAAATGCAGCTCGACTACTGGAAAGGAAAGTACGAGCGCTTTACGATGACCGAGGTGCCCGACGGTTTCAGCAACCGCCAGGGCGTAGACATAGGCATCATCGGGCGCTATGCGCGGCTCTACCTCAAGAGCGTTTTCGAGCGGATCTACACCGTCAAGGGTGCTACGACCGACGCCTTCCGCAAAATGTGGGGATTGCAGGAGGAGTATGCAAAGAAAGAACGCGTGAACCACGTCCACCACTGCATCGACGCCATCACCATCGCCTGCATCGGTCGCACGGAGTACGACCGATGGGCGCAATACAAGGCAGAAGACGAGAACTACCGATTCGGTCGGGGCGACCGGCCGTTATTCGTGAAGCCGTGGCCGACCTTCACCGAGGATGTCCTGGCCGTTGCCGAGGGGCTGCTCGTAGCCCACCACACGCCCGACAACATGGGCAAGCAGAGTCGCCGCAAGCTGCGCGTGCGCGGCAGAATCCGCCGCGGCACCGACGGCAAGCCCCTCTACGCCCAGGGCGACACGGCGCGCGGCGTGCTGCACCAGCAGACTTTCTACGGAGCCATCCGCCGGGAGGACGAGGTGAAATACGTCGTGCGCAAGTCGCTCGACCAGTTGCAGGAGAGCGACGTGGCGAAAATCGTGGACGACGCGGTGCGCAAGCGCGTAGAGAAGGCCGTTGCCGACGTAGGGTTCAAGACGGCGACCAACACCGCGGAGCACACGATCTGGATGAACGAGGAGAAGGGGGTGCCGATCCGCAAGGTGCGCATCTACACGCCGAGCGTCACGCAGCCCATCCACCTCAAACGGCACCGCGACCTCTCGGACAAGGAGTACAAGCAGGAGTACCACGTGGCCAACGACGGCAACTACTGCATGGCGATCTACGAGGGCACCGACCGCCGCGGCAAGACCAAACGTTCGTTCGAACTGGTCAGCAACCTGGAGGCCGCCCGCTACTTCCGGCGCAGCGCCGACCGTGCGGCCCGCCCCGACCTGGTGCCGCAGTCCGATGCGGACGGCTATCCGCTCAAGTGCATCCTCCGGCCCGGAACGATGGTGCTCTTCTACGAGAATTCGCCCGCAGAGCTCTACGAATGCACGCCGCAGGAACTGACGAGAAGGTTGTACAAAGTTACAGGATTGAGCATTTTGAGAGTTCAAAAGAAATGGGAGTACGGTGCAATTACCCTCAAACACCATCAGGAAGCCCGTCCCGCCGGCGAACTGAAGGCGAAAAACGGCGAATGGAAAACGGGAGAAGCATACCGGCCCGTAATCGGAATGTATCATACCCAACTCAGAGCCTATGTCGAAGGCTACGACTTCACGCTCTCCGTCACGGGTGAAATCGAATTCAAACACCGACCGTCATGCTGAAACGTGCGCTCTTTTTCTCCACCCCCTTCTGCCTGAGCCTAAAGGACAATCAGATGATCGTCCACACGAAGGAGGCGCCCGGCCAGCAGAAACGCATCCCGATCGAGGACATCGGCTTCGTGGTGCTCGAACACCAGCAGACCACCCTTACCCTGCCGCTGCTGAACGCACTGTCGGACCACAACGTCGCGGTGATCCTCTGCGGGGGCGACCGCATGCCCAACGCCATGCTCCTCAACCTCGATTCGAACCGGACACAGGGTGAGAACTACCGGGCGCAGATCGAGGCGAGCGAACCGCTGAAAAAGGGGCTCTGGCGGCAGATCGTAGAAGCCAAAATCCGCAACCAGGCCGCCCTGCTGCACAAACTGGGCAAGGACGGCAACCTGCTCAAACCTTGCTACATGAACGTCAAAAGCGGCGATGCGGACAACCGCGAAGGCGTGGCGGCGAAGCTCTATTGGGCCGAGCTTTTCGGCAGCGGCTTCGTGCGTGCACGCGAAGGCGCCGCACCGAACAGCCTGCTCAACTACGGCTACACGATTCTGCGCGCCGCCGTGGCACGCTCCCTCATGGGCTCGGGGCTCTTTCCTGCATTCGGAGTGTTTCACCGCAACCGCTACACCGCCTTTCCGCTGGCCGACGACCTGATGGAGCCGTACAGGCCCTACGTGGACGAACGGGTCTACGGACTCCACGCCGCAGGACATTCGGAGCTGACGCGCGAAGCGAAAGGCGAGCTGCTGCGGCTGCTCTTCGCCGACACCCGGTTCGACAAGGTGGTGCGGCCGCTCGACGTGGGTCTGACCCTCACTTCGGCATCGCTCGCGAGGTGCTTCGCGGGCACGGCGAAAAAACTCGCGTTCCCCCTGTTGGAATAGAACCATGTCGGAATTACGTCTGAATGCTTATCGGATCATGTGGCTGTTCGTTTTTTTCGATCTGCCGACCAACACCAAAACCGAGCGGCGCCACGCGGCGCAGTTTCGCAAGGCACTGGAGAAGGACGGCTTCACGATGATGCAGTACTCGGTTTACGTGCGCCACTGCCCCTCGAAAGAGAACCTGGAGGTGCACATGAAACGGGTGCGCAGGTCGATGCCTCCGTCGGGGTTCACCAGCCTGCTGGCCGTTACGGACAAGCAATACGGCGACATGAAGAATTTCTGGGGTCCGGTCGAGCGCGCACGGCCCGAAACGCCGCAACAATTGGAATTTTTTTGATATATTTGTAACGGTACGAACGAAAAAAACGCACGAATCGACTTCCGCGGAGTGCGCAACACATGGTTTTCGGACGGCAAAACAGCCGCAAACAATCGAAAATCAATAGAGTAAGCGCCCGTGGTTGTGGTTTGATGTAGTTTTTAAATAAGATACAACCGACAAATAAAAATACTATAAACAGCTCAGTTGGGGGTTGAAGTTTGTTT
>VSOO01000071.1 GCA_009774895.1 Alistipes sp.
GCCCCGCGCTGGACCCTCAATCTGTCGGCCAACTACAACGGCTGGACCCTCTCGCACGACCGCAGGTGGAAGCACTGGCTCGTGCAGCCCGAGGCACGCTACTGGTTCTGCGACCGTTTCGCAGGACATTTCCTCGCCGTACACGCACACGGCGGACAATACAATTTCGGAGGGCTCCGCAACGGCATTTCGTTCCTGGGCTCCGACTTCTCGCAGCTCACCGACAAACGCTACCAGGGATGGTTCGTCGGTGCGGGCGTGGCCTACGGCTACGCCTGGATCCTGGGCCGGCACTGGAATCTCGAAGCGGAAATAGGCATCGGCTACGCCTATACGCGCTACGATACCTATCCGTGCGCCAACTGCGGCGACAAGATCGCCGAGGACCAGTCGCACCACTACGTCGGCCCCACGAAAGCCGCTGTAAACCTCGTATATACGTTCTGAAGTCCGAAAATATGAAAACGACGAAACTGCTCCATACGCTCCTGCTCGCGCTCTTCGCGACGCACGGCGCCGGCGCCCAGACGCTGCTCGACGGCGCGGTGCGCATCGACGATGCCGTCGTCACGCGCGCCCATGACAAACTTTTCGTCTCGATGGAGATCGACCTCGGCGACCTGCGGCTCGGCAGCGACCGCGAGGTGCTCCTCACGCCCCGCATCACGGCCGGAGAGTTGAGCGCCCCCCTGCCCGCCGTGACCGTGGCCGGCCGCAACCGCTACTACCACCACCTGCGCAACGGCATCGAACCCGCCGGCGCGGCGCTCTACCGCCGCAGCGAAACGGAGCGCGTGGAATACCGCGCCGTGCTCCCCTGCGAGCCCTGGATGAAGCGCGCCGAACTCACGGCCGAGGCCCAGTGGCGCGGGTGCTGCAACGAACCCGAGGGCAGCGACGAAACACTCCTCGCACGCTTCGACTTCGAGCCCCCGACCTACGTTCCCGCACTGATCTGGGTGCGCCCCGAGGCCGCGCCCAAGATCAACGTCCTCCACGGCTCGGCATTCATCGACTTCCCCGTGAACCGCACCGAGATACACGAGGACTACCGCCGCAACCCCCGGGAGCTGCAAAAGATCCGCGCGACGATCGACGCCGTGCGCAACGACCCCGACTCGCGCATCCTCGCGCTGACGATCAAAGGCTTCGCATCGCCCGAAGGCCCCTACGACAACAACGTGCGCCTGGCACGCGGCCGTACGCAGACCCTCAAGGAGTATGTGCGCAACCTCTACGCGTTCCCCGACAGCCTCATCGCCACCGACTTCGAGCCCGAAGACTGGGAGGGTCTCGAACGCTACGTCGCCCAGTCGGACATGAAAGAGCGCGACGCCCTTCTGGAAATCATCCGCAGCGACCTGGCGCCCGACGCCCGCGACTGGCGTCTGAAAAAGCGCTACCCCGAGCAGTATGCGTTCCTGCTGCGCGAAGTATACCCCGCCCTCCGCCACTCCGACTACACCGTGCGTTACGAGGTGCGCGCCTACACCGACATCGACGAAATCCGGCGCCTGCTCCGCACCGCACCCCAGAAGCTGAGCCTCGAAGAGATCTACCTCGCAGCGCAGCAGATGGAGCCCGGCACGGACGAACACACCGAGGCGTTCGAAATCGCCGTGCGCATGTTCCCCGAGGACCCCGTGGCCAACCTCAATGCCGCGAACACCGCGCTGAGCCGCGGCGACCTCGAATACGCGCGACGCTACCTCGAACGCGCGGGTCGGACGGCCGAGGCGGTCTACGCCCGCGGCGTGCTCGCAGCGCTCGGCGGGGAGTTCGAAACGGCACTGTCCCTGTTCGGCACCGCGCGTGACATGGGGTGCGCGTCGGCATGCGGGCAACTCGCACAGATCGAAAACATACTCGAAAAAAGATAGACGTTAGAAACAATACACAAAATCATGAAAAGCTGGAAACATCTTTTGACCGGCGCACTCGCCATGGCGATCCTGGCGGGCTGCGGCAACGACGAACCGGTCGGTCCCGATCCGGTGACCCCGGACGAGCAACAGTCGCTCTACATGAATGTAGGCGTAGCGCTCCCCTCGGCTCGCGGCACCCGCAGCCAAACCGACTCGGAGGGTAATTCGACGGGCGGCACCGAGGTCGGCAAGGACTACGAGAACACCGTGATGACCCTGCTGCTCGTGCTGTCCCGCAACGACGACAAGTACGTGGCGCACACCCTCGTGACGGGCCTCAACACGGGCAACAAAACCACGATCACCACCACGGCCGCGTTCAAACGCACGGACGTCCAGAAATTTTACGACGCCGACGGCAAGCTGCCCGAGAATCGGAACAAGATCCACGTCTATGCTTTCTGCAACCCGACGGCCGAGCTCACACAGCTCTTCGAGGGCCTCAACAGTTCGAACGACGACGGCTCGTGGGTAAATGCCGCCTGCAAGGTGCTCGAAGGCACCGCGTCCCAGCATACCGAAATCTGGGAGCCGGGATCGTTCCTGATGTCGAATGCCGCGATTGCGGAGAAGACCATCCCCGACACGTTCCAGGAGTGGGTGGTGAAGTACACGAGCGAAGCCTCGCCCTTCGAGCTGAGCGGCAAGAACAACGGCGGCATCAACAACGACGGCGCCATCAAAGTGGAACGCTCGGTGGCCCGCCTCGACTTCAAGGACGGCAGCCCCACGCAGGACCGCACCTACCCGATCGGCATCGGCGAAGACGAGGGCACCATGAAAGTGGAACTGGTGCGCATGGCCCTCGTGAACATGAGCAACGAGTTCTACTACCTGCGCCGCGTGTCGGACGACGGCTTGGCGGCGGACGCTGTGCTCTGCGGCCAGGAGACCGACGCCAACTACGTGGTGGACACCGACGCCGCATTCAAGGAGGCCATCGTCCTCTCCAGCGTCGCGGGCATCGGCCAGCTGAAGGATCATTTCAACTTCCGCCTGTTCGACGACAACGGCGAAATCAACGACAACACGCGCAAGCAGTGGTACAGCGAACGCATCGTAGACGTGCTCGAAAACGAGGAGGACAACGACGAGGGCTGGAAACCGGCCGCCAAATCCGACTACCGCATCTGGCGCTACGTGACCGAGAACACCATTCCCACCCCCGAGAAGCGCCAGGTGAGCGGACTCTCGACCGGTATCATCTTCAAGGGCAAGCTGGAAGCCGGCGACAACCTGGAAACCAAGCATGAAGACCTCTACAAAGCCATCTCCGGCACGTTCACCCAGAGCAGCGACGGGTACACCTACGAGGTACAGGGCAAGCACTACCCCATCCTCTTCGAGTACAAGGGCACGCTCTACGTGGGCTGGAACAACGAAGTGGTGAAGAAAGCCCAGGAGGAGTATGCGACGGACACCAACTCCGAACTGTACAAGGCCGCGATGGAGAACAACGAGAACGGCAATCCCAACACGCTGTATCAGGCCCTCGTCGCCGCCAAGAACACGACCAACGAGGAAAAGGCACTGACGGCTTTCCGTAAGGCTGCGACGACGGCGGGCTTCACGCTCTACCAGGCCAGCGACGACGGCGACGGCATCACGGACGGTGCGCACGACGGCGTGGGCTATTACTTCTATTACTATTACTGGAACCGCCACAACGACAACCAGCTCCCGGGCACCATGGGCACGATGGAGTTCGGCACGGTGCGCAACAACGTCTACAAACTGGCCGTGACCAACATCCGCAAGCTGGGTCACCCCCGCATCTCGGACAACGATCCCGATCCGACGGATCCGGAAGATCCGGACGAGAACGGCGACCTCTTCATCACGGTATCCGTCGAGGTGCTGCCGTGGGTGGTTCGTGAAAACAACATCGAATTCTGAGAAAATGTCCGACGGAAAACGAAATAAGGTACTGCGGTTCATCGGTGCGGCGCTCGGCGCCGCACTGATGGGCACCGCCATGCCTTCATGCGAACGCATATACGACGATCTGGCCCCTTGTCCGCACGGCGTATCCCTTCGTTTCGTCTACGACTACAACATGGAGTACGCCAACGCCTTCCCCTCCAAGGTGGATTGCCTGACGCTGCTCATCTACGACGACAAAGGCGACTACGTGGACACGCGCATCGTGACGGGGCCCGAACTGGCGGACGAAGCCTACCGCATGCGGCTGGACCTCGCCGAGGGCGAGTACCGCTTCGCGGCGTACGGCGGCATGGCCTGCGAGCGCAGCTCGTTCTCGCTGACCGCGGTTCCGGCCGCGGGGTCGAAGCACGACGACCTGTGCGCGGCGCTCGACGCCGACTGTCTCACCGATCCCGCACGCAAGAACCTGCATGCAATGTACTGGGGCGAACTGAAGCTCGCCGCGGGCGAGAACTACCGCCAGGGCACGGTCGAAATGAAGAAGAACACGAACAACATCCGCCTCGTGCTGCAACAGTTGAGCGGCCGGCCCGTGGATGCCGGACAGTTCGAGTTCGAAATCCGCGACGACAACACGCTCCTGGGACACGACAACGCCCCCGTAGCGAACGGCGAAACGACCTACACGCCCTGGACGAAGGGTCAGACCTCGACGGGTCTGCTCACCGACGGCACGGAGGTGATCGCGGCCTACGCCGAGCTCTCGACCTCGCGTCTGGTGACCGGCAACGCCCCCCGGCTGATCGTACGCCGCAAGGACGGCGACGGCACGAAGGCCGGCGATGCCACGATCGTGGACATTCCGCTGAACAACTACCTGCTGCGGCTCCGCAGCGACCTCTACGCCGAGATGGAGGACCAGGAATTCCTCGACCGCGAAAGCGAGTGGGAGATGGTCTTCTTCCTCGACGCAAGCCTCAACTGGGCGCAGACTCATATCAAGATCAACGACTGGGAAGTAAGAATCAACGATATAGAGCAGTAGAACCATGAGGAAATCGGCATACATCATCACGTTGTGGGTCCTGGTCCTGGCTTTCGGAGGCTGCGACCGGCCTGCGGACGACGCATCCGCAGGCGGAGAGTCGATGCTGGTAAACCTCGACCTCGCCATCCGGCTCTCCGACGTGTCGCAGGCCGCCACGCGTGCGGAATACGTCGATGCGGCCACGGAGGACGAACTGATGCACACGCTGCGCATCATCGTGGTGCGCCCCGACAACACGGTGGAAGACAACCGGCTTTTCGACCTCACGACAGCCGCGGACCGCTACCGGGCCCCGAAGTTCACGGTCGCGGGCAACGAGTGGAAACGCATCTACCTCATCGCCAACGAAGCCACGCAGATCGCGACCGCGGGTACCGAGCCCGTCGTGCTGCGCAAGCTGGTGGATTACGACCTGGGGTCGATCGCACCCGGACACAGCTTCCCGCGGGAAGCGCTCGCGAACCTCGAAATACGGCTCGACGGCAAGACCGACGAGCTGCGCGGACCGCTGCCCATGAGTGAAAGCCACCGGGTGTGGATGCCGAACGAGGACCATTCGTGCTCGCTGTGGATCACGCGTGCGGCCGTGAAGTTCACGTTCCGTCTCGTAAACCGCGCGGCCGCGAACCACACCTACCGGATCACGGGGCTGACGATCGACAAGCTGGCGCACAAAGAGTACCTGCTGCCCCGCGACGCCACCTACGCGACGCACGAAGCGGAGGACGGCACCCTCATACGCGAGATCACGGATTTCAGCGTGCCCCTTCAGGGCAACAACGGCTACTATACCTACGGCCGCGAAAGCGGCATGAAGGTCTCGGTGCCGGCCGGCGACAATGCCGTGGTGCTGGACCCGATCTACCTGCTGGAGGGCAAGTTCACCGATCCCACGGACAAGCGCAATTACTCGATGAGCCTCTGGATCGACGGGGCGAAGATGAGCAGTTACTTACCCGCCCTGAGCCAGCTGCCGCGCAACACGCACGTGGTGGTCACGATCGCCCTGACCGGCGCCGAAGCGCAGTGGCAGGTGGAGCTCGTGCCCTACACCACCAAGATCCTTGAGCCGAGTTTCGGACTCGACGAGGTGAAAGACCCGATATAAACCGCACGATCCATGAAACGGAACATAACCTATACGTTCATTTGCCTGCTGGCCGCACTCTTCGCGGCCGGCTGTGCGAAAGACGGGGCCGACGACCCGGTTCCCGGCATCGGCGAGGGCGAATGCGCCATCGACGCCGCGGTAGAGTTCAGCCCGCTGGGTTCGGCGCTGGAGGGCCGCACCCGCACCGCGGGCACGGCGATCCGCAACATACGCACCCTCTGCGTGCTGCTCTACGACACGGACGGAAAGCTGGCGGGCAGGTATCCCATCGAGAAGTTCGACGAAAAACTGGTCGATCGCGCGGATACGGTGACCGAAAAGCAGACGCCCCGCGCGGAATTCAAGCTCACGGTGCCCTACGGACGCTACCGCATCTACGCGGTGGCCAACATGGGGGACATGAGCGAATACGCCGACTGCATCGGCACGATCGACGGGCTGAAGAGCATCTCGTTCGACTGGCAGCCCACGGTGGCGGACAACGCCCAGATGTTCGGACAGTTCGACAGCGACAAGGAGGGCCTGATCGCCATCGACCGCCGCAACATGACGCTGCACGCGTGGATACGCCGCGCCGCATCGAAGGTAACCGTAGCATTCGACGGTTCGCGGCTTGAGGAGGGTGTGTTCATCTACCTGAAGTCGGTGCAGATCCGTGACATTCCGAAAAGCTGCGTGCTGGGCAACCCCAATACGCCGACCGATCCGAAGACGGAGCTCATCGCCGAAGGCGAACAGGTGGTCTACGCCACGGGCACGGGCTACGACGAGTTCTGGCCGGCCCGCATCACCAAGGGTCGCCCCTACTACCCCTACGATCCGGACACCTACGACAAGGCGGCGAACACCCATTCGGACGACAACCCCGCATCGCTGTTCTTCTACGAGAACATGCAGGGCAAGGGCGAGAGCAAACGCCAGGACTGGAAGAATCCGGGCCACATCACCTACCCCGACGGCAACGACCCCGACCAGCCGGGCTACAAGGACAACAAACCCTGCGGCACCTACGTGGAGGTGCGGGAGTTCTATCGCTCGATCCATCCCGACCTGGTGGGCAACGGCGACATCGTATACCGGTTCATGCTGGGCAAGGACACGGAGACGAACTACGACGCCGAGCGCAACTACCACTACAAACTGACGCTGCGGTTCAACCGCTTCGCCAACGACGTGGACTGGCACATCGACTACGAGGAGACCGTGCCGAGCATCCAGGTGCCCCCCTACTACATCTCCTACCTCTACAAACCCTCGACGACGCAGCCCGTCAACGTGAACGTCGGCAACTACCGGATCACGAAGATCACGGCGGAAATCGACTCCAACGCCTGGGCGCCCTACAACGCGCCGAAGTCGGAATATTACAGCCAACTCGACCC
>VSOO01000072.1:0-2198 GCA_009774895.1 Alistipes sp.
CTGCCGCCCCACGCCGCTCCGGCCCGGACGACGCCTCCGACCATACCGCTTCGCGGCGTCCCGCCCCGGCCGAACGGCTCTTCGTCTCGGAGGCCGTGGAGGCCGAGATCGCCCGCGTGAAAGCCGTGCTGAAGGTGGAGAAGCTGGCCTGGATGTTCGAGAACTGCTTTCCGAACACGCTCGACACCACCGTGCACTACCGCACCGACGAGGAGGGCGCCGACGACACGTTCGTCTACACGGGCGACATCCACGCCATGTGGCTCCGCGACTCGGGGGCCCAGGTGTGGCCCTACGTGCGCTACGCCCCGCAGGACGAAGCCCTGCGCCGCATGATCGCGGGCGTCGTGCGCCGCCAGGTGCGCTGCCTGCTGACCGACCCCTACGCCAACGCCTTCAACGACGGCCCCACGGGCACCGGATGGCAGGACGACTGGACGGAGATGAAACCCGAGCTCCACGAGCGCAAATGGGAGCTCGACTCGCCCTGCTACGTCATCCGCCTGGCCTACGAGTACTGGAAGACCACGGGCGACGCCTCGGTGTTCGACGGGCACTGGTGCGAGGCCATGCGCCTCGTGCTCGCCACGCTGCGCGACCAGCAGCGCCGCGACGACCGCGGCGCCTACCGCTTCCAGCGCGTGACCGAAGCCGCGGGCGACACGCAGCTCAACAACGGCTACGGCCACCCCGTGCGCCCCGTGGGGCTGATCGCCTCGGCATTCCGCCCGTCGGACGACGCCACGACCTTCCCGTTCCTCATCCCCTCGAACTTCTTCGCCGTCACCTCGCTGCGCAAGGCGGCCGAAATCCTGCGCACGGTGAACCGCGAGGAGGAGCTGGCCCGAGGCTGCGAGGCGCTCGCCGCCGAGGTGGAGGAGGCGCTGCGCCGCCACGCCGTGCACGAACACCCCGAATTCGGTCCGATCTACGCCTTCGAGACCGACGGCTTCGGCAACCGCCTCTTCATGGACGACGCCAACGTCCCGAGCCTGCTCTCGATGGCCTACCTGGGCGACGTGGCCGCGGACGACCCCGTATACCGCAACACGCGCCGCTTCGTGTGGAGCGACGCCAACCCCTACTTCTTCCGCGGCGCGGCGATCGAGGGCATCGGCGGTCCGCACGTCGGATTCGACATGGTGTGGCCCATGAGCATCATGATGAAGGCCTTCACCTCCGACGACGACGCGGAGATACGGGCCTGCATCGAGACCCTCGTGAACACCGACGCCGGCACGGGATTCATGCACGAGTCGATCCACCGCGACGATGCCGCACACTTCACGCGTCCGTGGTTCGCATGGCAGAACTCGCTCTTCGGCGAGCTGATCCTCAAACTCGTGGACGAAGGCAAAACCGACCTGCTGAACTCCATAGAAGTAAGACGATGATCCTCCGCGTACCCCGCTTCGACCCCGATCCGACGGACGACGCCCGGATCGACCGCGCTTTCGGCCTGACCGAACCGCAAGCCGTGGCCTGCTGCAACTGGCCGCAGGAGTACCCCTACGCCCCGCGCGTGACGTTCCGCATGTTCCACACCGGCGCCCGCCTCTACGTGCGGTTCGAGGTCGAGGAGGAGTGCACGATGGCCGCCGTCGCGGAGGACCAGGGCCCCGTGTGGACCGACTCGTGCTGCGAGCTCTTCCTCGCGCCGGACGACGGCGGATACTATAACTTCGAGACCAACTGCATCGGCACCATGCTCCTGGCGTTCCGACGCGAAAGGAACGACCCCCGCTACGCGCCCCCGGAGGTCATGCGCTCGGTGACACGCACGACGACGCTGCCCCGCACCCCCTTCGCGGAGCGGCGCGGAGCCTCCGCATGGTCGCTCACGCTGCGCATTCCGCCCTCGGCGCTCTTCCTCCACGGAGTGACCCGCTGGGACGGATTCCGCGGCCGCATGAACTGCTACAAGTGCGGCGACGCCCTCTCGCGGCCCCACTTCCTGTCGTGGAGCCCCGTCGCGGCCCCGCAGCCCGACTTCCACCGGCCCGAGCAGTTCGCCGGGGTGCGCTTCGACTGACCGCCGGCGTCCGCCCTGCGGCTCCCGGGCTCCGTCGCACGGAGCCGCCTGCGGCAGCCGCGTGCGGACCGGCGAAAGCCGCAGCCCGCACGAAGAACTTGCGCGCCGGACGCTCAAGATTGCAAAAGATTGCCTATCTTTGCACTGCCGCGCGGGCGCCGGGTGG
>VSOO01000072.1:2208-5308 GCA_009774895.1 Alistipes sp.
ATGCCGCGCACCCGAACGAAAACGAAAAACCGAACAAGAGATAATGGCTTTACAATGCGGCATCGTCGGTCTGCCGAACGTCGGCAAATCGACCCTTTTCAACTGCCTTTCGAACGCGAAGGCACAGGCGGCGAACTTCCCCTTCTGCACCATCGAGCCCAACGTGGGCGTGATCACCGTGCCCGACCAGCGGCTCGTGCGGCTCGCCGAAATCGACCATCCGAAGCGCGTGGTGCCAACGACCATCGAAATCGTGGACATCGCGGGTCTGGTCAAGGGCGCCTCGAAGGGCGAGGGCCTGGGCAACAAGTTCCTGGGCAACATCCGCAACACGAACGCCATCATCCACGTGCTCCGCTGCTTCGACAACGGCAACATCACCCACGTGGACGGCACGATCGACCCCGTGCGCGACAAGGGCATCATCGACACCGAGCTCCAGCTCAAGGACCTCGAAACGGTGGAGAACCGCCTGGGCAAGATACAGAAGCAGGCCGCCGTGGGCGGCGACAAGAACGCCAAGCGCCAGGTGGAACTGTTGCAGCAGTACAAATCGGTGCTCGAACAGGGCAAGAGCGCCCGCACCGTGGAGCTGGACAAGGAGGACCGCAAGCTGCTCGCGGACCTGAGCCTGCTGACCGACAAGCCGGTGCTTTACGTCTGCAACGTCGACGAGGCGAGCGCCGCCGCGGGCAACGCCTACACCGAGGCCGTGCGCGCCGCCATCGCCGAGGAGAAGGCCGAGATGCTCGTCATCGCCGCCGCCACCGAGGCCGACATCGCCGAGCTGGAGGAGTACGAGGAGCGGCAGATGTTCCTCGAAGAGATCGGACTCAAGGAGTCGGGCGTGGCGCGGCTCATCAAGTCGGCCTACCGGCTGCTCGACCTGGAGACCTTCTTCACCACGGGTGCCGACGAGACCCGCGCCTGGACCTACTCCAAAGGCATGAAGGCCCCGCAGACGGCGGGCGTCATCCACACCGACTTCGAGAAGGGCTTCATCCGCGCCGAGGTCATCAAGTACGACGACTACGTGAGCCTCGGATCGGAGAAGGCGTGCCGCGACGCGGGCAAGATCGGCATCGAGGGCAAGGAGTACGTCGTGCAGGACGGCGACATCATGCACTTCCTGTTCAACGTCTGACCCGCGCGCTCCGCCGGGCCCGGCCGGCAAACGACGCCTCCGACAGGCGCGGCGCGGGTTTTGCCCGTACCGGACAACGACTGCAAAACAGCAAAAGGATATGAAAAAGTACATCATTCTGGGCGTTGCCGCCCTCGCATGCGCACTCGTAGCCGGGCGCGCCTACACCTACAAGTACCGTTCGCAGGACACGGTCGTCGTGACGGGTCTGGGCGAAACGGAGTTCACCTCCGACCTGATCGTATGGAACGGCTGGATCACGGCCGAAGCCGACAACGTGGCCGACGGCTACGCCGAGCTGGAGCGGAGCAAGCGCAAGGTGCAGCAGTTCATCGCCGGCAGGGGCATACCGGCCGAAAGCGTGGTGTTCGATTTCGTGAACACGAACAAGGAGTACGTGCCCGTGTACAACGAGAACGGCAACTGGGCCGGACAGCGCTTCGCGGGCTACGAGCTGCGCCAGCGCTTCACCATCGAATCGTCCGAGGTGGAGCGTGTGGAGACCGTCTCGCGCGAAATCTCGGCGCTGATCGCCCAGGGCGTGTCGCTCGAAGCCTCGGCGCCCGACTATTACTACACGAAGCTCGACGACGTGAAGCTGTCGCTCATCGAGAAAGCCTCGGCCGACGCCCGCCTGCGCGCCGCGAAGATCGCGGACAATGCCGGCACGCGGCTCGGCGCCGTGAAATCGGCACGCATGGGCGTATTCCAGATCACGGGCGCCAACGCCAACGAGGAGTTCTCGGCCGGCGGCTCGTTCAACACCTCGTCGCGGAACAAGAAAGCGCGCATCACCATGCGCATCGAATACCGGGTGAGGTAACCCCGGTCCGACGCGCCCGAACCGCACGACCCGCCCCGTGTTTTCATCCGCACACCGGCTGCCGACCGGCCTATGGCGGCCGCATCAGGGCGGAATCCCCGGGGAGACCGACCGGCGCACGCCGCACGACCGGTTCGGCTGCAACGGATACACCAGCGGATGCGGCCGCATCCGCAAACCCCTCCCCGGGACACCGGAGAGTGACATAACCTGAAAATACGCTTAAAAAAATGGAAAAAGCTGTTCGCGTTCGTTTCGCACCCAGCCCCACGGGGCCGCTGCATATCGGCGGCGTGCGTACGGCGCTCTATAACTACCTGTTCGCCCGCCAGCACGGCGGCACGATGATCCTGCGCATCGAGGATACCGACTCGCAGCGCTTCGTACCCGGCGCCGAGGAGTACATCATGGAGTCGCTCAAGTGGTGCGGCATCGAGATCGACGAGGGTGTCGGCGCCGGCGGCCCCCACGCGCCCTACCGCCAGAGCGAGCGGCGCGAAATCTACCTCAAGTACGCCTTGCAGCTCGTGGAGGCCGGGTGGGCCTACTACGCCTTCGACACGGCCGAGGAGCTCGACGCCCTGCGTCGCGAAGCCGAGGCCCGGGGCGAGGCTTTCGCCTACAACTACGCCGTGCGCGGCCGGCTGGCCACCTCGCTCGCGCTGCCCGCCGAGGAGGTGCGTGCGCGCATCGAACGCGGCGACCAGTGGGTCATCCGCTTCAGGATGCCCGAGCACGAACGCGTGGCGATGGACGACCTGATCCGCGGCCACGTGGAGGTGGACACCTCCACGCTCGACGACAAGGTGCTCTACAAGTCGGCCGACGCGCTGCCCACCTACCACCTGGCCAACATCGTGGACGACCACCTGATGGAGGTGTCGCACGTCATCCGCGGCGAGGAGTGGCTCCCGTCGCTGCCGCTGCACTACCTGCTCTACCGCGCCTTCGGCTGGGAGGATTCGCGCCCCGCATTCGCCCACCTGCCCCTGCTGCTGAAGCCCACGGGCGGCGGCAAGCTCTCGAAGCGCGACGGCGACAAGATGGGATTCCCCGTCTTCCCGCTCTTCTGGAAATCGCCCGCTACGGGCGAGACGGCCCCCGGCTACCGCGAGGACGGCGATTTCCCAGAG
>VSOO01000072.1:5318-7344 GCA_009774895.1 Alistipes sp.
CATCAACATGCTCGCGCTGCTGGGCTGGAATCCAGGCACGGAGCAGGAGCTCTTCACGATGGGCGAGCTGATCGAGGGCTTCTCGCTCGACCGCGTGTCGAAGTCGGGCGCCCGCTTCCAGCCCGAGAAAGCCCGCTGGTTCAACGCACAGTACATGCACCGCAAGAGCGACGCCGAGCTGGCGGCCGTATGCCAGCCGATCCTGCGCGCCCACGGCATCGAGACCTCAGACGAGGCGGCGGGACGTGCGGCCGGCATCATGAAGGAGCGCGCCACGCTCACGACGGACCTCTGGGACCTCGTGTCGTTCTTCTTCGCGGCGCCCGACGCCTACGAAGAGAAGCAGGCCAAAAAATACTGGAAGGGCACGAACCCCGCCATGCTGCGCGAACTGCGCGAAGTGCTGGCCGCGATCGACGACTTCTCGGCCGGGAACACCGAGCGCATCGTGCACGCCTGGATCGAGGAGAAGGGCTACGGCATGGGGCAGGTAATGAACACGCTGCGTCTGGCGCTCGTGGGCGCCGGCAAAGGCCCGGGCATGTACGACGTGACGGCCTTCATCGGCCGCGAGGAGACGCTGCGCCGCATCGACCGCCTGTTCGCGAACCTGCAACCCGCCGAGTAATGGAGATCGAGCAGCACATCTGGGGCATGACGCCCGAAGGCGAGGCCATCGTGCGCTACACGATGCGCAACGCCTCGGGTGCCGAAATCGCGCTGAGCACCTACGGCGCCGCGGTCGTGGCGGCGCGCGTGCCCGACCGCGACGGCCGTCTGGACGACGTGGTGCTGGGCTACCGCCGCCCGGAGGGGTATTTCGGCGACCCCGCGGCTGCGGGCAAAAGCGTGGGCCGCTGCGCCAACCGCATCGCCGACGGCCGCATGGAGATCGAAGGCACGGAGTACCGGCTGGAGACCAACAACGGAGGCAACCACCTCCACGGCGGCACGAAGGGCTTCGCCAACCGCATGTGGGAGGGACGCGTGGAGACGAACCGCGTGGTCATGTCGCTCCTCTCGGAAGATGGCGACCAAGGCTATCCGGGCACGCTCGCCGTGGAGGCCGTATTCGATTTCGACGACGACAATTCACTGGAGATCACCTACCTCGCACGCACCGACCGCACGACGGTCGTGAACCTCACGAACCACGTCTACTTCAACCTCTCGGGCGAGGCGTCGGGCGACGTGCTCGACCACGAACTGCGGCTCAACGCCTCGCAGGTCCTCGAAATGGACGAACGCCAGATCCCCACGGGCCGCCGCCTCGACGTGGCCGGCACGCCGCAGGATTTCCGCGCGTTCCGCGCGTTCCGCCCCGGCATCGGCGCCGACTTCAACCGCATCCGCGACTTCCGGGGCTACGACCACCCCTTCCCCCTCGACGGCTGGCGCCCCGGCATCCTCGGCGAGGCGGCCACGCTGCGCGATCCGCACTCGGGACGCACCGTCACGGTGCTCACCTCGCAGCCGAGCGTGATGGTCTACACGGGCAACTGGCTCGCGGGGGGCTGTCCCGAAACGAAGTCGGGCGGCCGCTACCGCGACCATGCGGGCGTGGCGCTCGAATGCCAGAACCTCCCCGACGCCGTGAACCGGCCCGAATTCCCGTCGCCGCTGCTGCACCCGGGCGAGCTCTACTGCCAGAAGACCGTCTACCGCTTCGGCATCCTGTAATTCAGAGGAGCGACGCGCCCGGATCGGCCGCGTCGCTCCTCTTTCAGCCCGGACCCGACACGGGCAAGGAGAGGCCCGGGCCGCACAGGTGCGGCACCCCGACCTCCACGGCCGCAAGCCCCCGGCAGCTGGATTCCCGACAACCGGCAAGGCGACCCCGAACTCACGACAGCGCCGGCACCTGCGGCGGCCCCTATCCGAACCATACCGCAACACGCGTGCACCGGGGAGCACCGCCTCGCACCGCCCGAACCCTCGAACCCAGAATCCGAACAGCTACTCGCACCGCCCGGTCCCCCGAAGGCCACCCCCGTAAGAAAACGTCTGGGGGAGCCGGCCGGGCAAG
>VSOO01000073.1 GCA_009774895.1 Alistipes sp.
CATTTCCGAATATTCTTTGCGAGTTGCGGCTCTATTGAGCCGCGCGGGCCGCAGCCTTGGGGCGGCGGAGGCCCGCATCTTCGCTGTCGCTTCGTCTGCGGGCGCTCCGCAGGCTGCTGCCCGGCGTCGAGAAACTACTGAGACAGAAGATTGTGCAGGTAGACCGCAATTATTGAGTTGCAAACGGTTTATGTCCGGTATTGCTTGGAAGTTTGCGGCTTTTATAAAGCCGCGCGGGCCGCAGCCTCCGGCAGCGGAGGCCCGCAACTTCGCTGACGCTCCGTGCGGGCACTCCGCAGGCTGCGGACCGGCTTTGCAGGCCCAATAGGACAGGTTGTTACGCCGGCTGCCGCCCGGTGCCGCAAACCGCTGCGACAGGCTGTTTGGCTGACTGCCGCCCACCGTCGCAAACCGCCGCGACAGAAGATTGTGTAGATAGACCGCAATTATTTGATTGCAACCGGTTTGCGTCCGGTATTGCTTGGAAGTTTGCGGCTTTTTAAGCCGCGCGGGCCGCAGCCTCCGGCGGCGGAGGCCCGCAACTTCGCTGACGCTCCGTGCGGCCACTCCGCAGGCTGCGACCCACCGTCGCAAACTGCCAGACGGGAAGCTGCGCCGGCTGCCGCCCGGCATCGCAAACCGCCGGGACCGCAGGTTGCGGCCCGCCATTTTCAGGCCCTTTTTCCCGTTTCGGAGGCGCCGCGGCCGCCACCGCGCGGCAAAATGTAAGCGCACTTGCATTTGCGCACGATTTTTCGTATCTTTGCATCGTATATACCCAACCCAAAACACGACTGCGATGTTCAGAACCTATATGCGGCTGCTCGGTTTCGCCCGCCCGATTTCGCGCTATGCCGTACCCTACTTTTTCTACGCCGTATTCTACGCCCTGTTCAACACGATCAACTTCGTGCTGATTATCCCCATACTCTCCACGCTGTTCGACCCCGACTACCGGTTCGAACCCGTGTACGAGCTCCCGGCGCGCTTCGGCATCGACCAGCAGACTTTCTCGCAGACCATCGACTACCTCTACACCCGCATCTTCGGCACGGAATTCCGGATATTCAACATCCTCGTGCTGCTGGCCGCGACGGTCATGCTGACGAGCCTGCTGAGCAACACGTTCCGCTACCTGAGCGCCTGGACCATCGAGAACCTGCGCACGCGTTCGCTCCAGCAGATGCGCAACCGCATGTTCGACAAGGTGATCGGCATGAACGTAGGCTACCTGAGCGACCAGCGCAAGGGCGACATCATGTCGCGCATCACGCAGGACGTGATGATCGTGCAGTTCTGCATCACCAACACGCTCCAGGTCGCTTTCCGCGAGCCGCTGCTCATCATCGGCTACCTGGTGGCCATGTTCATGATTTCGTGGGAGCTGTCGATCTTCTCGATCGTCTTCCTGCCCCTCGTGGCGCTGCTCATCGGCAGCATCGTCAAGCGGCTGCGCCACCCCGCGCGCACCAGCCAGGAGCGCATGGGCGACATGGTGAGCAGCCTCGACGAGTCGCTCTCGGGCATCAAGGTCATCAAGAGCTACAACGCCACGGATTACATCCGCGGGAAGTTCCACGCACTGAACGCCGACTTCTCGCGCCTCCAGCTCTCGATGGTGCGACGCCAGCAACTGGCGTCGCCCATGAGCGAATTCCTGGGCATCTCGGCCGCGGGCGTCATCCTCGTCTTCGGCGGCATGCTCGTAGTGCGCGGCTCGCTCGACGCCGGCGGCTTCGTCGCTTTCCTGGCCATGTTCTCGCAGATCACGCGCCCCGTGCGCTCGTTCATCGACCAGTTCGCCACCATCAACCAGGGCATCGCCGCCGGCGAACGCATCTTCGCCGTGCTCGACGCGCAGCCCGAAATCGAGGACCGGCCCGACGCGAAAACCCTCGACGGTCTGCACGACCGCATCTAGCTGCTCGACGTGCACTTCACCTACGATGGCGCACGCGAGGTGATCGGCGGCATCACGCTCGACATCCGGCGCGGCGAAACCGTGGCGCTCGTGGGTCCCTCGGGCGGCGGCAAATCGACGCTCAGCGAGCTGATACCCAGATTCTACGACCCCACGTCGGGCGACATACTCATCGACGGCGTGCCGATCCGCGAATACACGCAGGAGAGCCTGCGCGCCCACATGAGCGTCGTGGCGCAGAACACGGTGCTCTTCAACGACACCATCGAGAACAACATCGCCCTGGGCCGTCCGGGCGCCACGCACGACGAGATCGTCGCCGCGGCGCGCATCGCCAACGCCCACGAATTCATCACCGAGACGCCCCGCGGCTACGACACCAACATCGGCGACTGCGGCTCGAAGCTCTCGGGCGGCCAGCGCCAGCGACTCTCCATCGCGCGCGCCGTGCTCAAGAATCCCGAAATCCTCATCCTCGACGAGGCCACCTCGGCCCTCGACACCGAGAGCGAGAAGCTGGTGCAGGACGCGCTGAACGCACTCCTGGAGGGTCGCACCTCGATCGTCATCGCCCACCGGCTCTCCACGATCCGCAATGCGGACAAAATCGCGGTCATCGAGCACGGGCGCATCGCCGAGCAGGGCACACACGCCGAGCTGATGGCCCGCAACGGCATCTACGCCAAGCTGATCGAGATGCAGTCGTTCGACTGACCCGGCGGCACGCACCCGGCGCCCGCCGGAGCGGAGCGGCCGGAGGTTTACGGAAAACAAAAAAATAACAGACATACGACCATGAAATTCAAGGAGTACAAAGGGCTCGACCTGGCCGCCACGGCCGACGAAGTGCTGAAACAGTGGGACGCGCACGACACGTTCCGCAAGAGCATCACCACCCGCGAGGGACATCCCTCCTTCGTGTTCTACGAAGGGCCCCCCTCGGCCAACGGACTGCCGGGCATCCACCACGTCATGGCCCGCACGATCAAGGACGTGATCTGCCGCTACCGCACGCAGTGCGGCTTCCTCGTGCACCGCAAGGCGGGATGGGACACGCACGGCCTGCCCGTGGAGCTGGGCGTCGAGAAGAAGCTCGGCATCACCAAGGAGGACATCGGCCGCACGATCTCCATCGAGGAGTACAACCGCACGTGCCGCGAAGCCGTCATGGAGTTCACGGGCGTATGGGAGGACCTCACGCGCCGCATGGGCTACTGGGTGAACATGGAGGATCCGTACGTCACCTACGACAACAAGTACATCGAAACCCTCTGGTGGCTGCTGCGCCAGCTCTACGACAAGGGGCTCCTCTACAAGGGCTACACCATCCAGCCCTACTCGCCCGCCGCGGGAACGGGCCTCTCGACCCACGAGCTGAACCAGCCCGGATGCTACCGCGACGTGAAGGACACCACCTGCACGGCGCAGTTCCGCGTCGTGCGCGACGCCCGGAGCGAAGCCCTCTTCGCCGCGGGCCCCGCCGAGAGCGACGCGCTGCCCGCAGCCGATCCGGCCGACACCTTCTTCCTGGCATGGACCACAACCCCTTGGACGCTGCCCTCGAACACGGCGCTGGCCGTGGGTCCGGCCATCCGTTACGTGAAGCTCAAGTGCCTCAACCCCTACACACAGCAGCCGCAGTACGTCATCCTGGCCGAAAACCTCGTGAACTCCTACTTCGGCGGCAAGAAAGACCCCGCCTACGAACCGACGGGGCTCGCATGGACGGGCCGCGAACTGGCCGACATGGGCATCCGCTACGAGCAGCTGCTGCCGTGGGTGAAACCCGTGGAGGGCGACGACGCCGGCGGCTGGCACGACGCCTCGCAGCAGGCGTTCCGCGTGATCGCGGGCGACTACGTGACCACAGAGGACGGTACGGGCATCGTGCACATCGCCCCGACGTTCGGTGCAGACGACGCCCGCGTGGCCCGCGCCGCAGGCATCCCGTCGCTCTTCATGATCAACCGCAAGGGCGAGACGCGCCCCATGGTGGACCTCACGGGCAAATTCTACCTCTCCGAGGAGCTCGACGAAGGCTTCGTGCGCGAATGCGTCGCACCCGAGTATGCCGAATACGCCGGCCGCTGGGTGAAGAACGCCTACGATCCGCAGTTCAACGCCGACGGCAAGTACGACGAGCAGGCCGCCGCCGCGGCCGAGACGCTCGACCTCTACATCAGCCTCCGCCTCAAGGGCGAGGGCAAGGCGTTCCGGATCGAGAAGCACGTGCACAACTATCCCCACTGCTGGCGCACGGACAAGCCGGTGCTCTACTACCCCCTCGACTCGTGGTTCATCCGCACCACGGCGCTCAAGGAGCGCATGATCGAGCTGAACGGCACGATCCGCTGGAAGCCCGAATCGACGGGCACGGGACGCTTCGGCAAGTGGCTCGAAAACCTCAACGACTGGAACCTCTCGCGCTCGCGATTCTGGGGCACGCCGCTGCCGATCTGGGCCACGGAGGACCGCTCGGAGCTCAAGTGCATCGGTTCGGTGGCCGAGCTGATCGCCGAAATCGAGAAATCGGTGGCCGCAGGCTTCATGAAGGAGAATCCGTACAAGGACTTCGTGCCGGGCGACATGTCGGCCGAGAACTACGCCACGGACCGCATCGACCTGCACCGCCCCTATGTCGATTCGATCGTGCTCGTGTCGTCGAAGGGCGAGCCGATGAAGCGCGAAAGCGACCTGATCGACGTATGGTTCGACTCGGGAGCCATGCCCTACGCGCAGGTGCACTATCCGTTCGAACACAGCGAAGAGTTCCCGGAGGTCTTCCCCGCCGACTTCATCGCCGAAGGCGTCGATCAGACCCGCGGCTGGTTCTTCACGCTGCACGCCATCGCTTCGATGCTCTTCGATTCGGTGGCATTCCGCAACATCATATCGAACGGCCTGGTGCTCGACAAGAACGGCAACAAGATGTCGAAACGCCTGGGCAATGCCGTCGATCCGTTCGAGGTGCTCGCCACCTACGGCGCCGACGCCACGCGCTGGTACATGATCTCCAACTCGCAGCCGTGGGACAACCTCAAGTTCGACAAGGACGGCGTGGACGAGGTGCGCCGCAAGTTCTTCGGCACGCTCTACAACACCTACTCCTTCTTCGCGCTCTACGCCAACGTGGACGGATTCACGGGCCGCGAAGCCGAGGTGCCGATGGAGCGGCGGCCCGAAATCGACCGCTGGATCGTCTCGCTGCTCCACACCCTCGTGGGCGACGTAACCCGCGCGCTCGAAAACTACGACCCGACGCCCGCCGCGCGCGCCATCCAGGAGTTCGTGGGCGAGAACCTCTCGAACTGGTACGTGCGCCTCAACCGCAAGCGTTTCTGGGGCGGCGGCATGACCGAGGACAAGCTCGCGGCCTACCAGACGCTCTACACCTGTCTGGAGACCGTGGCGATGCTCGCGGCGCCCTTCGCGCCCTTCATCTGCGACCGCATCTTCTGCGACCTGAACGCCGTGAGCGGACGCCGCAGCGACGAGTCGGTGCACCTCTCGACCTTCCCCGAGGCCGACGCGTCGCTCATCGACAAGGAGCTGGAGGAGATGATGTCGCTCGCGCAGCGCATCTCGTCGATGGTGCTCGCCCTGCGCCGCAAGGTGAACATCAAGGTGCGCCAGCCGCTGACCAAGATACTCGTGCCGGTGCTCGACGCACGCACCCGCGCCCGCATCGAGGCGGCAAGCGCCCTGATCATGAACGAGGTGAACGTGAAGCAGGTGGAACTCATCGACGAGACGGCCGGCATCATCACCAAACGCATCAAACCCAACTTCAAGACCCTCGGTCCGAAGTACGGCAAGCAGATGAAGCAGATCGCGGCCCTCACGGCCACGTTCACCCAGGAGCAGATCGCAGCCATCGAGTCGGCGCCCGAAACGGTGCTCGACCTGGGCACGGAGCGCATCGCGGTGACCCCCGCGGACTTCGAAATCGCGCCCGAGGAGATGCCCGGATGGCTGATGGCGTCGGAAGGCGCCCTGACCGTGGCGCTCGACATCACCGTGACCGACGAACTGCGCGCCGAAGGCGTGGCACGCGAGTTGATCAACCGCATCCAGAACATCCGCAAGGAGTCGGGATTCGAGGTCACCGACCGCATCCGCGTGGAAATCGAACGCACCGACCTGACGGCCGAAGCCCTCGACCGCTGGGCGGGCTACATCGCACAGCAGACGCTGGCCGACGCAGTGACGGGCTCGGACGCACCCCGCGGCACGACGGTCGTGGAATCGGAGGTGGACGAGCAGCCGCTGCGCATCGGCGTGACGCGGGTCTGACCGTTTTTACCATCGAAAATTTGGTACTTACGGAAAAAGTGCTTATTTTTACATAAACGACTAAAAGTACTGAATCATGGCAGAGGAGAGAACGAGATACAGCGACGCCGAACTGGAAGAGTTCAAGGAACTGATCCTGAAGAAACTGGAAAATGCGAAGGCGGACTACGAACTGCTTCGTTCCACCATCACCCATACGGCCGACAACGACACCGAGGACACGTCGCCGACATTCAAGGTGCTGGAGGAGGGGGCCACGACCCTTTCGAAGGAGGAGAGCGGACGTTTGGCCGCACACCAGATGAAGTTCATCCGCAACCTCGAAATGGCGCTCGTGCGCATCGAGAACAAGACCTACGGCATCTGCAAGACCACGGGGAAACTGATCCCCAAGGAGCGTCTGATGAAGGTGCCGCACGCCACCGAATGCATCGAGGCCAAAGAGGCCCGCAAGTGATCCGCATCGGCCGGAGCCCCTCTTCGGAAGGCTCCGGCCGGTCGTTTCGGACCTACCCGGATTTTCGCAGCGGTGGCGCCGTGCGGCGGGGATTTGTCCGGCACATGCTTCCGTTGCGGTCCTTTCGGCGGCGGGTCTTTATCCGGCACCTGCGCATGCTTCGGGGCACACTCCTCAGCGGCAGGTCTTCATCCGGCACCTGCGCCCGTTTCGGAGCACACTCCTCAGCGGACCCTTATTGCCGCGAGTCGCAAAGCGGGGTCTGACTGCCGCGGCAGAGTACCTTTTCCGAACGTGAAGCGGATGCGGTCGGAGCGGGTGAAGACAGTCGGGGCGTAAGTCGGCAGCCTGCCTGCGGGATTGCCCGGGTCCGCCCGAAAAATGCGGGAAACATGCCTTTGCGGCGGAGTGCAAGAAGCAGGCGGCAACGAGTGCGGTCGCGGCTGGTGTGTCTTGTTGCAAAGCCGAGGATTTCCGCCCGAACGGATGTCGCGCAGAGAAACCGGATGGGAAGTACCCCCGAACGCCGTTGCGGCCGGATGCCTTGTAAAGGTTTCGAAGCAGCCAATAGTTA
>VSOO01000074.1 GCA_009774895.1 Alistipes sp.
GCGGAGTCGATCGCCCAGCGGATGACCGTCTGTTCGAGGGCGGTTGCTCCCGGATTGTCGCGGCTGACCGTCTGCTCGGCCGCCCCTTCGCCGATGGTCGGGTCCTGCGTGTAGGCGGCGGCGGTGAGCCGGTAGGACACCTCCGTGGGGTAGGCTTTCTTTCCGTCGAACTGTTTTTGCTTCACGACAAGCAGTTTGCCGTCTTCGTATCCCTTCTTTCCGAACCCGACGGAGAAAGCCTTTCCTACCGTTTTCTTTAGCATCGCGGGGGGGGTGCTGATTGGTCGGAATGCCATTGACGTAGACTTCGGCGCCGGCCGGTTCGGAGTTGATGACGATGCGTTTCTGAGCCGCTGCGTTTTCGGGCAGTATGAAAAGCGCGAGGACGGCGAGTCCCGTCGAAATAATGTGTTTCATAAGGTTCGGAATGTTTGCGGCCGTGTCTCCCGGCCTGAGGTTCTGATGCGAATGCGGGACATACAAAAAACGTGGAACATAACTCTTTATCATCGCATATCGAGGTTCTGGAATACCTTTGTGGCAATAGCGAAAGTAGAAACGTGAGCATCAACTTCACTTCTTTTGCCACAATTTGAAATTTACCAGATTTCGATATGCAAAGACGCAAAGCTAACGCTTTTTATATGTTTGTGCCGGCGCTTTTCGTGCGTTGGCGGCACGGATGTGTCGTTGTGCAGCATCGCTGAGGATGCGTCGTGAATGTTTTATCTATCCATAGGCCGTGAGTTCGGGTTTGCTTTTGCAATATCAAGTACATTTTTACAGATATGCAAATCGTCGCGTTCGCCGCGCGGGGCGCTCTTCGGCGGTGCGGCTCCCGGGAGGCGGAGCGGGCGGTGCCGTGCGGGCATCGCGGCCCTGAAAAAAGAGGTGCGGCGACGGTGTGCGGAGGTTCCGGGGCGGAAAGCGTCGCAACCGAAATATAACGAAAAACTTTGCGAATGTCCGAATTTTTAGTAGCTTTGCACACTAAATACGTTTAAATGGACGTGACGAAAAGTTTCCGAATCGCTTTCAAGGGGCTCAAAAACGGGCGGCACACCTTCGATTTCGAGGTGGGCGAAGCGCTGTTCGAGGCCTCGGGGAACACCGAGATCAAGGGCGGTGCGTGCCGCGCGCATGTCGAACTGGACCGTGCCGAAACGATGCTCGGATTCGACGTGACGATCGACGGAAGCGTGGTCGTGGCGTGCGACCGCTGTCTGGAGGATTGCGAGGTGCCGGTGCGTTTCGCGGGGCATCTGACGGTCAAGTTCTCGGACGAGACGGACGAGTACGACGGCGAGATGATGTGGATTTCGCCCTCGGAGAGCGAAGTGGATCTGGCGCAGTACATCTACGAAAGCATCGTGCTGTCGCTGCCCTACCAGCGGGTGCATCCCGAGGGGGAGTGCGATCCGGCGATGCTGGAGCGTTTCCGCATCGTGTCCGACTCGGAGTTCGCAGCCATCGAGGCGCGGGCCGATGCGGAGCGGGATGCCGGGGAGCACGACGGCCGCTGGGCCGGGCTGGAGGCGCTGCGCGAGCGGATGGCCGCCGACGGAGCGTCCGCCGAGGCGACGGAAAAAGAGTAACGGAAGAGTAAGCAGAACTTAAAATATCAATGTAAAATGGCACATCCTAAACACAAAATCTCGTCTACCCGACGCGATAAGAGAAGAACCCATTACAAGGCTGTCGTTCCGACGGTAGTGACCTGCTCGAACTGCGGCGCTTCGGTGCTGTACCACCGCGTATGCCCCGAGTGCGGCTTCTATCGCGGCAAGCTCGCCATCGAGAAGAAGGCCGAGTAGGCGCGGCGCGCGGGGGTCGGCAGGGGTGCATCGTCCGGTGAGGATGCGCTCCGCGAACTGATTTTATGAACCCAAATCCAAGACTATGTTAAAGATTGGTGTGGATGCCATGGGCGGCGATTTCGCTCCCGAGGCTGCGGTGAAGGGTGCCGTCATGGCGCTCGGGGCCGTGGACGCGGAGAGCCGGATCGTGCTGTTCGGCGACCGGGAGCGGATCGAAGCCGTGCTGGCTGCCGAGGGGTGTCCGGCTGAGCGTTTCGACATCGTACACACGACCGAGGTCATCGAAATGGGCGACCATCCGGCCAAAGCCTTTCAGGCCAAGGCCGATTCGAGCATTACGGTAGGTTTCGGCCATCTGGCCAAGGGAGCCGTCCACGGCTTCGCGAGCGCCGGATCGACGGGCGCCATGATGGTGGGGTCGATGTATGCGGTGAAGCCGATCGAGGGGGTGATCCGTCCGACCATTTCGTCGGCGGTGCCCACCGTGTCGGGGCGTCCGGCGCTGCTGCTCGACGTGGGACTCAACGTGGACTGCCGTCCCGAGGTGCTGGCGCAGTACGGACTGATCGGTGCGATCTATTCGGAGGCCGTGCTCGGCGTGGAGCGTCCGCGCGTGGCGCTGCTCAACATCGGCGAGGAGGAGGCCAAGGGCAATGCCCAGACCAAGGCCGCGCACGAGTTGATGAAGGCCGACGGCCGCTACGACTTCGTGGGCAACATCGAGGGCTCGCATCTCTTCTCGGGCAAGGTGGCCGACGTGATCGTCTGCGACGGTTTCGTGGGCAACACGGCGCTCAAGATGGCGGAGGGATTCTTCCGGATCAACCGGGCGCTGGGCTGCGCCGACAATCCGTTCTGGGCCGCGATGAACTACGAGAACGTGGGCGGCACGCCCGTGCTGGGCGTGAACGCCCCGGTGGTCATCGGCCACGGATGCTCGTCGCCGCTGGCGATCAAGAACATGATTCTCACAACCGAGCGATGCGTGCGCGCCGATCTGTCGGGCAAGTTGCGCGCGGCGTTCGGCAACTAACCGGAAACTTCAGAGACACAGATGGGAAAAAAGATTACCGCAGCGATTACGGGCGTGGGCGAATACCTCCCCGATTACCTGCTTACGAATGAAGAACTGAGCCGTATGGTGGATACCACCGACGAGTGGATCATGACCCGTATCGGCATCAAGACGCGCCACATCCTCAAGGGCGACGGCATCGGAACCTCCTACATGGGCGCCCGGGCCGTCTTGAACCTGCTGGACAAGACCGGCACCGACCCCATGGAGGTGGACCAGGTGATCTGCGCGACCGTAACGCCCGATATGCTTTTCCCGTCTACGGGCAACCTGATCGCCGACCAGGCCGGCTGCAAGAATGCCTTCGCCTATGACGTGTCGGCGGCGTGCAGCGGCTTCCTGTTCGCGCTGACGACCGGTGCCCAGTTCATCGAGACGGGCCATTGCAAGAAGGTCGTGGTCGTGGGTGCCGACAAGATGTCGTCGATCGTCGATTACCACGACCGCAACACCTGTCCCATCTTCGGAGACGGCGCTGCGGCCGTATTGCTTGAGCCCAGTACGGATGGCTGCGGCGTGATCGACTCGATCCTCCACTCCGACGGTTCGGGCGAGATGCACCTCTACATGAAGGCGGGCGGTTCGCGCTTCCCCGCGACGCGCGAGACGCTGGAGAACAACTGGCACACCATCACGCAGGACGGTCCGGCCGTGTTCAAGGCCGCGGTGTCGAACATGGCCGACGTGGCCGTGGAGATGATGGAGCGCCACGGCCTCAAGTCGGACGACGTGCGTTTCCTGGTGCCGCATCAGGCCAACCTGCGCATCATCGACGCCACGGCGCGCCGCATGGGCCTTGCGCGCGAGAAGTGCATGATCAACATCGACCGCAACGGCAACACCACGGCGGCCACGATTCCCTCGTGTCTCTACGACTACGAAAAGGAGCTGCGTCCGGGCGACAACCTCATCCTGGCATCGTTCGGCGGCGGTTATACGTGGGGTTCGGTCTACGTGAAGTGGGCCTACGACGGCTCGAAGGCGTAGCGTCTGATCCGAATCGCGCGGGCCGCAGCCTCCGGCGAAGGAGGCGTGCGGACGATGCGTTCCGTGCCTTGCGGGCTGCCGCGGGCGGCAGTCGCTTCGAGAGGTGCGGTCGGTAACCGAAGATGCGGGAGGGTGCTGGAGAAGATCCTGCCCGGTCCGCGCGTCCTGGCGAAAAAACGACCACGGTCGCATACGAACGAAATACCCGGTGCTTCGGCTGCCGGGTATTTTCGTTGCCTGCGCTTCGCACGACGGGGCCGGCGGGGTGGTCCGGTTGAAAAGTTCGGGACCGGAGGCCGTGAGTCGAAGCGGTCCGGGGGCGGATTCGCCGGTGCCGGACAGGGGTTGCGGCCGGGGACGGGTGAAGACGAAACCGCCGGACCGACGGGAGAGACCGGGAAGACTTGACGACAGAAGCGGCCGGAACGATCGGAACAGCCGGAACAACCGAATGTCCGGAACGATTGGAACAACCGAACGTCCGGAAAGACCTGAATGCCCGGAACAGGGCGGAGCGCCCCCTCCGTCCTGGGGAGCATGGAGCACTGCTGCTTCGGCCGGTAGCGCCGCGGCGGAGGCCCGGCCCCGAAACTGCGGTGCGGTCCGCGGCGAAAAGGAGCGGACGAAAGGGTGCACTTCGCGGAAAAAGCGCTATATTTGTGGGAACAGAAACCCGCTTTCCGCCATGAAAAACCGTCTGAACCGTCTGTTGTACGGCAAGAATTCGAAACCGCTCTATTTCGTGCGGAACGTCGTGCGTTACCTCACGCCCAAGCGACTGACGCAGGCGCGGCTCGCGGGGGTGCTGGCGGAGCTCGAACGCCGTCCGGACCGGGAGTACATCCTGGATCGGGTGGACTATTACTGCAAACTGACGCCGGGGGCGGCCGGAACCGCCGGTTTGTGGCCGCTCGGCCGCCATCGCTACGGTTCGGAGGTGAAGAGCGCCTACTTTTTCGACACGTACGAATACACGCGCTGGTTCGACGACGCCCTGTTGTGGGACTACCTCCCGGGTGACATCACCGAGGTGCCCGGCGACCGTCCGTGCATCGTGAAGAGCCGCCCCGTGGCGGGCGACAACGCTTTCTCGGTGGTGCTCAACATGGACAAATGCCGCCATTTCGTCTTCCTGCGGGATGCGATTCCGTTCCGCGAGAAGCAGGACAAGGCAATCTTCCAGCTGGACATCAACGGCAAGCCCCACCGGCGCCGCTTCATGGAGATGTATTTCGGCTCGGCATGCTGCGATGCGGGCATCATCGCGCCCCGCCCGGAGTATCCGCCCGAGTGGGAGAAGCCGCGGATCGGACTCTACGACCACCTGGGCTACAAATTCATCATGGCGATCGAGGGCAACGACGTGGCCACGAACCTCAAGTGGATCATGTCCACCAATTCGGTGGCCGTCATGCCGCGTCCGACCTACGAGACGTGGTTCATGGAGGGGCGCCTCGTGCCGAACTACCACTACATCGAGATCCGGAGCGACTATTCCGATCTGGAAGAGCGTTTGCACTATTACGCCACGCATCCCGAGGAGGCGGAGGCCATTGTCGCCCATGCCCACGAGTACGTCGCGCAGTTCCGCGACCGCAGGCGCGAACGGCTCGTATCGCTGCTCGTGCTGGCGAAATACTTCCGCTGCACGGGGCAGCGGCCGTGAAACCCGCCGGGTGCGGCGTGGGGTACAGTTACGGGAAAGCAACGGCGGATGTCGCATGTGCGGCCGGAGCAGGCGATACGGCCCGGAGGCGCGGGTGCCAGAAAATGAAACGGCTTTAAAAAACTATAAGATTATGTTGAGCGAAAAAATGCAGGAAGCGCTGAATGCGCAGATCAATGCCGAGATGTGGTCGGCTTATCTTTACCTCTCGATGTCGATGGACTGCGCGGCCAAGGGCCACAAGGGTGTGGCGAACTGGTTCGCCATTCAGTTCCGTGAGGAGCAGGACCACGCGCAGATCTTCATGAACTACGTGCTGGCTCGCGGCGGCGAGGTGAAGCTGGCGCCCATCGCTGCGGTGGATACCGCGTGGGAGTCGCCCCTGGCGGCATTCCGTCAGACGCTCGAACACGAGCGCAAGGTGACCGCGATGATCGACAATCTGTGCCGCATCGCCGAGGAGGAGAGAGATTACGCCACGGCCAACATGCTCGTGTGGTTCGTGAACGAACAGGTCGAGGAGGAGGAGAACGCCCGCGGCATGATCGAGGCCATGGAGGCGGTCGAAGGCAACAAGTTCGGCACCTACATGCTCGACAAGGAGCTGGCGGCCCGTGTCTACTCCGTGCCCTCGCCCCTTGCGAAGGGCGAGTAGACGGACTTCTGTCCGGCAAGGCGCTGCCGTCCGACCCGTTAGCAGGTCGGACGGCAGCGTTCGTTTGCGGCCTGGGGTCTTTTCGGGGGCTTTTTCGCGGCCATCCGATCCGGGGCCGTCCGGCGGCGGTTTTTCCGGACCGGAGGGCGCTTTCTGCGCCGGACCGGAGGCCTTTTCGGCGTGCGATACGCCGGTTCGTCGATCCTGTTGCGTGCTGCGGTGCGCTGCACGGTGGGGGGATGCAATGAGCGCAGGGCGGGGAACAAAACGAAACCGCGTCGGAATTTCTTCTGACGCGGTTTTCAGTGCCCAGGACAATATTCGAAAACGGCAATTTCGGGGGTATTCACAACTTGCTGAAAATCGGCTATTTTAGATTACATTACAAAGATAATCAATCATTTGTGAAAGTCGATAAAATTGCGTAACATTGCAAATAATTTTATTGTGTGGTGCAACGGTGGTGCAAATTTTCCGACTTGCACCACCAATCAACGGATTTTATGATATGGCATCGGTTACAGCTTTCATACGGGTATCGAGAAAACGCATAGATCGGGCGAACGTTCGTTTTCGTCTGCGGGACGGTCGGGGCATTCAGTTGTTCCACGCCTCCGAGTTGGAGATCAATCCCTCGGACTGGGATGCGACCCGGCAGGAGATCAAGGCAAAGGTGCTTTATGATGCGGAGAAGCGGGCCGCCTTCAACCGGGCCGTGGCCGACCGCAAGAACATGATGCTGGAGATATACAACGCTGCGACGGTCAAAGAGAATTTGACATCCGACTGGCTG
>VSOO01000075.1:0-4925 GCA_009774895.1 Alistipes sp.
CCGCACTCCCGAGACTATCGCACGCTCCCGAGGCATCCGCACTGCGCCGTACTCCCGAAACAGCCGAGCCGCACCGCCCTGCCCCCCGAGGCACCGCTCCGTCCGCAAAAAATTTCCGCCGCAGGGCAGCACGGACGCTCCCCCTGCGGCGGAAACCTCGCCCCGACCTGCGGCGGGGCGGACACGCGGAGCTACCGCGTCTTGTACGTACAGCGGAACTTGCCCTTGGCCAGATTGAGCAGCTTGCTCTTGATCAGGTTGCGGCGCAGCGGCGAGAGGCGGTCGGTGAAGACGATGCCCTGCAAGTGGTCGTACTCGTGCTGGATGACCCATGCCTGCAACCCCGTGAACTCCTCGTCGTGCTCCACGAAGTCGGCATCGAGGTAGCGCATACGCAGCGAGAGCGAACGGTGCACGTCCTCATGCAGCCCCGGCAGCGAGAGGCAGCCCTCGTTGTAGAGCTTCGTCTCGGGCGAGAGCCAGTAGATTTCGGGATTGATGAACGCCCGGCGGCACTCGGCCAGCTCGGGGTGCTCGTCGCCCCACGGCGTGCAGTCGATGATGAACAGACGGATGTTCTTGCCGATCTGCGGCGCCGCCAGCCCCACGCCTTCGGCCGATTCAAGCGTGAGGAACATGTCGGCGATCAACTGTTTCGTATCGAGCTGTCCGGGCGCGAGCGGCGTGCACTCGGCACGCAGCTGGGGCGCTCCGTAAATAACTATGGGATAAATCATTGTCTATTTGTTAAATTCCATGTAACTCTGCAAAATTATGGTGGCGGAAATCTTGTCCACCAGCGCCTTGTCGCGCCGTGCCGTGCGGCCGATGCCGCTTTCGAGCATCGCGCGGTGCGCCAGCACCGAGGTGAAGCGCTCGTCGCAGAGCACCACCTCCTTGTCGGGATAGGCCCGGCGCAGACGCGCCGTCAGCGGCTCGACGAAGCGCCACGTGTCGGAGGGGCGGCCGTTGGTCTGCATCGGCTTGCCCACCACTATGGTCGTAACGTCGTTTTCGGCCATATATTGCGCCAGCCAGCGTTCGAGCTGCTTCGTCTCCACGGTCGTAAGGCCGCCGGCAATGATGCGCAGGGGGTCGCTCACCGCAATCCCCGTGCGCTTCGTGCCGTAGTCTATGGCGAGAATGCGTCCCATGATTCACAAACCGACCTCCGACCCGCGCCGGGCTCCGCCGCCGGGCAGCCGCCCGGAAGCGGCGCCTCCGGCCGCAATGCGCCGCCGCGTCAGCCGCAGGCCGGCGAAAATCCGGGTCCGAAGCCTTACCACCGCCTACAGATCGAGTTTGCGGAACAGTTTGCGGAACGAACACTCCTCGTCCACCATGGCGTGGAGGCGGTCGATGGCCACGCGCTCCTGAAGCATCGTGTCGCGGTGACGCACCGTGACGGTGCCGTCCTCCAGCGTCTGACCGTCCACCGTGATGCAGAAAGGCGTACCCACGGCATCCTGACGACGGTAGCGCTTGCCCACCGAATCCTTCTCGTCGTAGACCACGTTGTAGTCGTACTTGAGTTCGTCCACGATCTTCTGCGCCACCTCGGGCATGCCGTCCTTCTTCACGAGCGGCAGCACGGCGGCTTTCACGGGCGCCAGCGCCGCGGGCAGACGCAGCACCACGCGCGTGTCGCCCCCTTCGAGCGGCTCCTCGCAGTAGGCGGCCGACATCACCTGGAGGAACATGCGGTCCACACCGATCGAGGTCTCGACCACGTAGGGCACGTAGCTCTCGCCCGTCTCGGGATCGAAGTACTGGATCTTGCGGCCCGAGAACTTCTGGTGGTTGCCCAGGTCGAAGTCCGTGCGCGAGTGGATGCCCTCCACCTCCTTGAATCCGAACGGGAAGGCGAACTCCACGTCGGTCGCGGCATTGGCGTAGTGCGCCAGCTTCTCGTGGTCGTGGAAGCGGTACTTGTCGTCGCCGAAGCCGAGCGCGCGGTGCCAGGCCATGCGGGTCTCCTTCCAGCGGTTCCACCACATCATCTCCTCGCCCGGGCGCACGAAGAACTGCATCTCCATCTGCTCGAACTCGCGCATGCGGAAAATGAACTGACGCGCCACGATCTCGTTGCGGAACGCCTTGCCTATCTGTGCGATACCGAACGGCAGCTTCATGCGGCCCGTCTTCTGCACATTGAGGAAATTGACGAAGATGCCCTGCGCCGTCTCCGGACGGAGGTAGATCGTGTTGGCGCCTTCGGCCAGCGAGCCGATCTGCGTGGAGAACATCAGGTTGAACTGGCGCACCTCGGTCCAGTTGCGCGTGCCCGACACGGGGCACACGATCTCGCAGTCGAGGATGATCTGGCGCAGCTCGGCCAGGTCGCCGGCGTTCATCGCCTCGGCGAAACGCGCATGCACGGCGTCGCGCTGCGCGAGCGTCTCGGCCACGCGGGGCGAGGTCTCGCGGTACTTGGCCTCGTCGAACGCCTCGCCGAAGCGCTTGCGGGCCTTGGCCACCTCTTTCTCCACCTTCTCGTCCTGGCGGGCGATCCAGTCCTCGATCAGCACGTCGGCGCGGTAGCGCTTCTTCGAATCCTTGTTGTCGATCAGCGGATCGTTGAAGGCGCCCACGTGGCCCGAGGCCTCCCACGTTCTGGGATGCATGAAGATGGCGGCGTCGATGCCCACGATGTTCTCGTGGAGCTTGACCATCGAGTCCCACCAGTAGCGTTTGATATTGTTTTTCAGCTCCACGCCGTTCTGTCCGTAGTCGTACACGGCGGCCAGACCGTCGTAGATTTCGCTCGACGGGAATACGAAACCGTACTCCTTGCAGTGAGCGATCAGCTTTTTGAAGAGTTCTTCCTGTGTCATATGTGTTTCAGCTTTCGTTCGATCCGGCAAAGATACGAAAAGTCGGGCGCAGAAGCAAACGAAGTTTGATTATGCCGAGACGAAGTATCCGAGACGAAGCCAAACGTACGAAAGTCGGGCGCAGAAGCAAACGAAGTTCGATGATGCATCTGCGGCGAAGCCGAAGTGCGAAAAAAGGCGGAAATCCGGGTCGCAGCCTGCGGAGCGCACGCACGAAGTGTCGGCGACTGGCGGACCTCCGCGGGCGGAGCCTGCGGCACGCCCGGCTTGACAAAGCCGCGTCGCATCTGCCCGCGAGCCGGCGCAACTTCCTGTTTCATACGGCATGTACACCTGTCCGGCGCGCGCGGCAGCACCGGCAATTAGGAACCAGGCGTCAGGAACCGGACATCAGAAGTGGATAAGCCCCTCGCGGCGGAAGCTGAAGTTGCCGCCGCGGGCGATGATGAGGTGGTCGAGGAGCTGTATGTCGAACAGCGAGGCGGCCGCGGCGATGCGTTCGGTGAGCTGCTTGTCCTGCGCACTGGGCTCGGCGGTGCCCGAGGGGTGGTTGTGCACGAGCACCAGACGCGTGGCGAGCAGCTCGATGGCCCGCTTGACGATCAGCCGGAAATCGACCACCGTGCCCTGCACGCCGCCGCGGCTCACCTGCTGGCGTTCGATGATGCGGTTCGAGGCCGTGAGGTACACGACCCAGCATTCCTCGTGCTGGAGTCCGACGAGCAGCGGCCGGAACAGGGCGTCCACGTCGTCGCTCGTGGAGATGTCGCTCTTCTGCCCGGCGGACTCGGCGGCGGCGCGGCGCCCCAGCTCGATCACGGCGGCCACGCGCACCGCGCGCCGCAGACCGAGGCCCTCCATCATGCGCAGACGCGCGACATCCTGCCCCGCGAGGCGTGCGAGCGAGCCGCCGCAATCCTTCATCAACGGCTCGGCGAGGGCGGCATCCCCGACCAGGAGGGCCAGCAATTCGGCGTCGGAGAGCGACTGGGAGCCGCGCGAAAGCAGTTTGTTTACGATATTTTTCATTGAGAGGCGGAATATGCTATTCGGACGCAAAAATAGCGAAATTAATCGGGCCCGCGCACGAAATCCGCACCCCGCGCGAAAATTATTCGCCGCCGGACTGCCTCCGGACCGCGGCTGCGCGGCAAATGCGGACCGACGCCCGGGAAATGCGCGATTTTTCATTTCGCGATACCGAAAAATGGCTATCTTTGCGTGGATAATGAAAAACGACCCGAACATGATAGCTCAGGAAGAAAGAAAACGCATCATCGACCTCATCAACCGCGAGGTCGTACCCGCAATCGGATGTACGGAGCCCATCGCCGTGGCGCTCTGCGTGGCCCGCGCCACCGAGACGCTGGGCCGCACGCCCGAGAAGATCGCCGCACGGCTCTCGGCCAACATCCTCAAGAACGCCATGGGCGTGGGCATTCCCGGCACGGGAATGATCGGCCTGCCCATCGCCATCGCGCTGGGCGCGCTCGTCGGCCGCTCGGAGTACAAGCTCGAAGTGCTGCGCGACGCCACGCCCGAGGCCGTGGAGCGCGGACGGCGCTACATCGATGAGAAGCGCATCGCCATATCGCTCAAGGAGCACATCGAGGAGAAGCTCTACATCGAAATCGAAGCCGAAGCCGACGGCCACCGTGCGACGGCCGTCATCGCCGGCGGACACACCTCTTTCGTCTACATCGCCCGCGACGGCGAAGTGCTGCTCGACGCCGCGGCCGGCGGCAAGAGCGAGGGCGGCAGCGAGGCCGTGGAGCTGACGCTGCACAAGGTGTGGGACTTCGCCACGACGGCGCCCGTCGAGGAGCTGCGGTTCATCCTTGAGACGCGCCGGCTGAACAAGGCGGCCGCCGAACGCTCCTTCGAGGACAACTTCGGTCACTGCGTGGGCAAGACCATGCGCTGCGAGGCCGGGCTGCGCACGATGGGCGACAGCGTCTTCTCCCACATCCTGGCCTACACCTCGGCCGCCTGCGACGCCCGCATGGCCGGCGCCATGATCCCCGTGATGAGCAACTCGGGCAGCGGCAACCAGAGCATCCCGTCCACGAAGCCCGACGAGGTATAAGCCGA
>VSOO01000075.1:4935-6930 GCA_009774895.1 Alistipes sp.
GTGGTATACGCCGAGGAGACCGGTGCCGACGAGGAGCGGCTCATCCGCGCGCTCACGCTCAGCCACCTGACCGTCATCTACATCAAACAGAGCCTCGGCCGTCTGTCGGCCCTGTGCGGCTGCGTGGTCGCGGCTTCGGGTTCGAGCTGCGGTCTGGTCTACCTCATGGGCGGAGGATTCGACGAGGTGGCCGCCGCCGTGAAGAACATGATCGCCACCCTCACGGGCATGCTCTGCGACGGCGCGAAGCCCAGCTGCGCGATGAAACTCATGAGCGGCGTATCCACCGCCGTGATCTCGGCCATGATGGCCATGGAGCACCGCTGCGTGACCGCCGTGGAGGGCATCATCGACAACGACGTGGACCGCTCGATCCGCAACCTCACGCGCATCGGCCGCGACGGCATGAACGAAACGGACCGCCTCGTGCTGGACATCATGACCCACAAGTGCGACTAAGAGGCGGCGGCTTCGGCCGCCGCACGAAAAACAAGGGGCTCGGCGATCGCCGAGCCCCTTGTTTTAAGACGACAGTGCGGTTACTTGGATCCGAAGATCGTGCGGACGATCACGTCCGACGCTCCCTGCTGGCGTAGCGTGTAGTCCTTGGCGATGCGGCTGGTCTTGCGCAGCAACTCCCCGTCGCGGCAAAGGGGGCCGAACCACTGCGCCAGCTGCGCGTAGTCGGTCACGGAGCATGCGGCGCCGAGCGTCACCAGGTCGCGCGCCTCCTTGAACTTGCGGTAATTCGGACCGAACGCCACCGGCAGGCCGAACGTGGCGGCCTCCAGCGTGTTGTGGATGCCGACGCCGAACCCGCCGCCGATATAGCTCCACGAGGCATAGCCGTAGACCGACGAGAGGAGTCCCACCGTGTCGAGCACGAGCAGCCGGCAGTGCGTGAAATCCGTCTCCTCCGTGCATCGGGTATACCGCACCGCACCGCCCTGCGTCGCGTTCATGAGCCGGCGGATGCGCCCCTCGTCCATCTCGTGCGGCGCCACGACGAACCGCACGTCGGGCCAGTCGTTCATCAGCCGCACCAGCAGCTCCTCGTCGGGTCCCCACGTCGAGCCGGCCACGAAGAGGCGCCCTTCCCCGCGGAAACGCTCCACCAGGGGCACCTTGCGGGCTGCGGCGGCGATTTCGGCCACGCGGTCGAAGCGCGTGTCGCCGGCCACGACCACATTGTCGAAGCCGAGCCCCGCCAGCAGGCGTTTCGACTCCTCGTTCTGCACGAACATCACGTCGAAACTCTCCAGCGCCTGGCGCCACAATCCGCCGTAGGGGCGGAAAAAGATCGAGTCGGGACGGAAGATGGCCGACACGATGTAGGTCCGCACCCCGCGGCGGCGCAAACCGCCCAGGAGGTTGAGCCAGAACTCGTACTTGACGAATACGGCGATTTCGGGATGCACGATGTCGAGAAAGCGCCGGGCGTTCTTCGGCGTGTCGATCGGGAGATAGAAGATGTAATCGGCCCCGGGGTAGTTCTTGCGGATTTCATAACCCGAAGGCGAAAAGAAAGTTACCAGGATCTTGTACTCGGGGTGCTCGCGCCGCAGCCGCTCGATGATCGGCCGCCCCTGCTCGAACTCTCCGAGCGAGGCGACGTGCACCCACACGATGCGCTCGCCGGGACCGACCGCCTCCGCGAGCCGCCGGAACAGGTCGCGGCGCCCCTCCACCCACAGCTTCGCTTTGCGGTGGCGCAGAGCGGCCAGCCGCACGATACAGGCGTAGAGGAAAAGTCCGAAATTATAAATCCACATCACTCGTTATATCCTTTTCGGATGACGTTACGTCGGCAAATATAACATAATTTGACGGAAAATCAAAGAGAAAGGGCCTCCTTTCCCGCAGCGGACGCCGCATGTCCCGAAACGAAGGGCGGCATGCGGCGGCGGACACCCCGCCGATACCTATTTATAATAGTACCGGCCACCCCTCCGCGATGCACGGCCGCCGCCGCCGGCCTCCCCAGAGCGGCGCCAC
>VSOO01000076.1 GCA_009774895.1 Alistipes sp.
ATAGGTCGCCCCCGGGAATTTGCCCCCGTGCCCCGCGTCGATCACCACGACCTTCAGTCCCGATGCAATATTTTCGGCCGCCGCACCGTTCGCAAACAGTGCGGAGCACACCAGCAACAGCAGTGTTAAAAGTGTCGGACGCATGGAATTATGTGCGGACAAATTTGATGTATCTCTAATTTTTTACCTATCTTTGTCGGTCGTAAAATCGCCGCCGGAACGCCGCACGAGGCGCCTCCGGGCGTTTTTGCCGACATGTCGGCAAAGTTACGGAAAATATTTGGAATTTTGAACAGGATCAAGGCAAAATATATCCTCGCGGCGGCCGTCGCCCTGCTTTTCGCGCCGCTGGCGGCGGGACTGCCCGCACCTGCGGCCGCAGCGCCCTCCGCAGCGCAGGATTCGACCTCGATGCGCCGCTCTGCGGCCGCGTCGTCCGACAGGGCCGCGGCACCGGAGCGCCCGCGCCGCGCACCACGGCGGCAGCCCGCCTACACGCTCCGGCCCGGAGTCTCGGACGCCGCGGCCGCAGCGGCTCCCGACAGCCTCGCCCCGGCCCTGCCGGGCGACGCGGCGGCCGACACCGCACGCCGCGGAAGCAGGGGCAGTTTTCTCGACGACATCATCACGGGCCGCAACCGCGACTCGCTCGTATTCGAGGTGCAGCGCAACGTGGTCCACATCTACAACGAGGGCGACGTCACCTACCAGTCGAGCAACCTGAAAGCCGACTACATGCGGATCGACATGGACTCGAAAGAGATCCATGCCTACGGCAAGGCCGACACGGTGGAGGGCAGGCCCACGACCACGCACCCCGTGTTCCAGGAGGGCAGCGCCTCCTACACGATGGACACGATCACCTACAACATCGACACGAAGAAGGCCAAGATCAAGGGCGTAGCCACGCAGGAGGGCGACGGCTGGCTCATCGGCGGCAGCGTGAAGAAGATGGCGGACAACACGATCAACATCCAGGACGGCAAGTACACCACCTGCGACCACACGGACCACCCCCACTTCTATCTGGCGATGACCAAAGCCAAGGTCATACCGGGCAAGAAGGTCGTCACGGGCCCGGCCTACCTGGTCATGGAAGACGTGCCGATCTACTTCCTCGGCATTCCCGAGGGTTTCTTTCCGATCAGTTCGGGCCCCAAGTCGGGTCTGCTGATGCCGACCTACGGCGAGGAGTACACCAAAGGTTTCTTCCTCCGCGACCTGGGCTACTACTTCACCTTCGGCGAAAAGGCCGACCTGGCGCTGCGCGGCGGCATCTACACCCTCGGCTCGTGGGAGGCGAAGGCCGCATCGAACTACGTGAAGCGCTACAAGTACAGCGGCAACCTCAATTTCGACTACTCCAGCGTGCGCGTGGGCGAAAAGGGCGAACCCGACTACATCAAGCAGAACAACGTCCTGCTGAAATGGACCCACCAGCAGGATCCGAAAGCCAACCCCGGCTCGACTTTCTCCGCCTCGGTGAACTTCGCCACGAGCGGCTTCGGCCGATACTCCGCCTCCTCGATCAACGACATTCTCGCCACGCAGACAAACTCCACGATCTCCTACTCGAAGAACTGGGCCGGCACGCCCTTCTCGCTGTCGGCCAACATGGCCGTGTCGCAGAACTCCAGCACGGAGAAGATCGACATCACGCTGCCCAACATCGTGTTCAACGTCTCGCGCTTCAAACCCTTCGCCCGCAAGGAGGCCGTCGGCAAGGAGCGGTGGTACGAGAAGATCACGATGAGCTATACGGCCAAGATGACCAACCGCGTAAACACCAAGGAGTCGGAGGTATTCTCGAAAGAGACGCTCCACAATATGAGCAACGGCATCGAGCACACGCTGCCCGTTTCGGCATCGTTCAACCTCTTCAACTACATCAACGTATCGCCCTCGTTCAACTACACCGAGCGGTGGTTCGTCAAGCGCGTCGAGCAGCGGTACAACCCCGCCACGGGACGCGCCGAAACCCTCGATCCCGAGTACGGATTCTGGCGTCTCTACAACTACAACGCCAGCCTCTCGGCCACGACCACGCTATACGGCATGTACGAGACCCGGAAGCGGACGCGCAAACTCCAGGCCGTGCGCCACACCATCACCCCCACGGTGGGCTTCTCCTACGCCCCCGACTTCCGCGACCTGAAGTACGGTTTCTGGCGCACGGTGCAGACCGACTCGCTGGGCAACCACAAACTCTATTCGCCCTACTCGGGCGTCAATGCCTTCAGCGTGCCGAGTGCGTCGGAGTCGGCGTCGATGAACTTTTCGCTGAACCAGACCCTCGAAATGAAGGTCCTGAGCAAACGCGACACCTCGGGCGTGCGCAAGGTCAAGATCATCGACGAACTGGCGCTCAGCAGTTCCTACAACTTCCTGGCCGACTCGATGGGACTCTCGAACATCGGAGTCAGCTTCCGCAGCTCGCTCATCAAGAACTTCGGCATCAAACTCGGGGTCACGCTCGACCCCTACCGCGTCACGCCCGACGGACGCCGCTACAACAAACTCTTCTTCCCGGGCCGCGTCACCAGCACGGGCTGGTCGTTCAACTATACGTTCCAGTCGAGCGAAAACCGCATGACACCCGCCCTGAACGACATCACGACCCAGGACCCGCTCTATGCCAACCCGTTCATCGACCCCTACGGGCGCATGGACCCCGCACTGCGCAGGCAGCACATGGCCGGAAGCTACTACGACTTCTCCATTCCGTGGAACCTGGGCGTGGGTTACAACATCAACTATTCGGTGCAATACGGCAACTATCCGCCCAAAGGCTACAAGAGCATCGTCGATCAGAGCATCCAGCTCAACGGCAGCTTCAACATCACGCCCAAGACCGGCATTTCGGTCAGCACCGGTTACAGCTTCCGCGACAGGGACTTCACGCTCACAAGCATCAACATCTCCCGCGACCTGCACTGCTGGCAGATGTCGTTCTCGTGGATCCCGTTCGGCGCGCACCGCAGCTGGAGCTTCTACATCGGCGTGAAGGCCTCGTCGCTCTCCGACCTGAAGTACGACAAGAGCCAATCCATGTACGACAACCTCTATTAAAGAAAACAGGATACCATGAATCTTTTCAAACGCTGGAACCGCATCCTCGGCTGGAGCGTCTTCGCCGTCGCCGCAGCGGTCTACCTGCTCACGATGGAACCTTCGTCGAGCCTGTGGGACTGCTCCGAGTTCATCGCCACCTCCTACAAACTTGAGGTGGGACACCCCCCCGGAGCGCCGCTGTTCATGATGCTGGCACGCATCGCCACGCTCTTCGCCCCCTCGACGCACTACGTGCCCCACATGGTCAATGCCATGAACTGCCTGGCCAGCGCAGGCTGCATCCTCTTTCTTTTCTGGACCATCACCCACCTGGGCATGCGCCTCTGCCGCCGCAAAGGCACCGAGCCCTCGCAGGCCGACGTATGGACGGTGCTCGGCGCGGGACTCGTGGGCGCACTGGCCTACACCTTCACCGACACCTTCTGGTTCTCGGCCGTCGAAGGCGAGGTCTACGCCCTGTCGTCGCTTTTCACGGCGCTGGTGGTGTGGCTCATGCTCAAATGGGAGGAGCAGGCCGACTCGCCCCGCTCGGCACGGTGGATCGTGCTGATCGCCTACTTCATGGGGCTCTCGATCGGCGTGCACATCCTGAACCTGCTGACCATCCCGGCACTCGTCTTCATCTACTACTTCCGCACCGCGAAGCAGATCACGCTGCGCGGCGCCGCCTGCGCGCTGCTCGCCGCCTGCGCCATCCTGCTCTTCATCAACAACCTGATCATTCCCTACACGGTATACATCGGCGCGATGTTCGACGTGCTGTTCGTCAATACGTTCGGACTCCCCGTCAATTCGGGCATCGTCTTCTTCTCGCTGGCGCTCATCGGCACGCTGGGCTGGGCCTCGTGGTACGCCTACCGCCGCAACAAGCCCGTGTGGAACACCGCGCTGCTCGGCGTCACGATGATCCTCGTCGGCTTCTCGTCCTACGCCTCGGTGACGATCCGCGCGGCGGCCAACCCTCCGATGAACAGCAACAACCCCGACAACCCGCACGCGCTGCTCGCACTGCTCAACCGCGACCAGTACGGCGACCGTCCGCTGTTCTTCGGCGCCTACTACTCCGCGCCGCCCGTCGATTACAAGAGCAAGACCGTGCGTTACCTCGGCGAGGACGGCAAGTACTCGACCGCAAAGGTCATCACGGGCGTGGAACACGCTCCCGAGTTCATGCACCTCTTTCCCCGCATGTGGAACTACAAGTACGACGAACGCGACTACAAACCCTGGGCGGCCTACCGCACGAAGACAGAAGTCGTACGCGACCAGCAGGGCGAAATCGTGCGCGACGCGCAGGGGCGGGCCCAGCAGCGCACGGTGCCCGACTTCGGGCGCAAGCGCATCTTCGACAACGGCTACGACACCTACACCGTCGTCGAGCCGACGTTCCTCGAAAACCTGAACTTCTTCATCAACTACCAGCTCAGCTACATGTACTGGCGCTACTTCATGTGGAACTTCGTAGGACGCCAGAGCGACATCCAGCCCACCCATTCGGCCATCACCGACGGCAACTGGCTCTCGGGCATCCGCTGGATCGACGAGAAGTACCTCGGCCCGCAGAACGACCTGCCGCACGAAATCGCCGACAACAAGGGGCGCAACACCTACTACTTCCTGCCTTTCATCCTGGGACTGATCGGCCTGGTATACCAGCTGATGCGCGACCAGCGCAACTTCTCGATCGTCATGCTGCTGTTCGTGCTCACGGGCATCGCCCTGGTGTTCTACTTCAACACCTCGCCCAACGAACCCCGCGAACGCGACTACGTCTACGCCGGATCGTTCTACGCCTTCGCCATCTGGATCGGACTGGGCGTGATGGCGGTACGCGATGCGCTCGCCAGACTGCTGCGCCGCGACGGAATCGCGGCGGCCGGTGCTGCCACGCTCCTCTGCCTCGGCGTGCCGACGATCCTTGCGGCGCAGAACTGGGACGACCACGACCGTTCGCACCGCACCTACGCCCGCGACATAGGCTGGAACTACCTCCAATCGACACTCCCGAATTCGATCATCCTGGACTACGGCGACAACGACACATTCCCCCTGTGGTTCAACCAGGAGGTGGACGGCGTGCGCACCGACGTGCGGGTGATGAACACCTCCTACCTGGGCGGCGAGTGGTACATCGACGAGATGAAGACCCGGGCCAACGAGTCGGCTCCGGTGCCGCTGTCGCTTCCCCGCAGCAAATACGCCTACGCCAACGACTTCGTTCCCGTCGTCGATGCCATCGACCGTGCGGTGCCCATCGGCGAGGTGATGGACTTCATCCGCAGCGAGGACCCGCGCAGCAAACGCCTGCTCACCGACGGCACCGAGGCCGACTACATCCCCACGAAGCGCATCGCCATTCCGGTGAACAAGGAGAACGCCATCGCTTCGGGCATCGTGCGCGAGGAGGACCGCGCGCTGATGGTCGATACGGTCTACATGAACTTGCGCAAATCGTCGCTGGAGAAAAACGAGCTGATCATTCTCGACCTGCTGGCCAATTTCGACTGGAAACGCCCCATCTACACCACGCAGCCCTATATCATGGAGAATCTCGGGCTGCTGGACTACCTCCAGTACGACGGCTTCAGCTACCGCCTGGTGCCGATCCTCACGCCGGCCACCGACGTGCTCGACATCGGCCGCATCGACCCCGCATACACGGCGCCGCTGCTGCTGGGCGAAAGCGACCGCGCATTCCGCTACGGCAACCTGGCCGATCCGCGGGTCTATGCCGACTACTTCATCCAGTACAACCTCGGTGCGACGCACGCACGCAACGCATTCGCCCGCGTGGCCAAAGAGTACCTGCGCCGCGGCGACACCGAGCGGGCGATGCAGCTGCTCGACAGAGGCCTCGAAGTGCTTCCCACATCGCGGATCCGCTTCACCGAGTCGAATACCACCCCCTACCTCGAAGCCTACTACGCCGCCGGGATCCTGGGGGCCGAGGATGCCGATGCCAAGGGCGACGCCCTGATGCGCGAATACATCGACACGCTGATCGAGTACATCGAATACTACCTGCGCTTCGACGGCATCCAGGCCGACATGGTGAACGACATACTGAGCGACAAGTACAACAAGCTGTGGAACCTCTACGACCTGGCCGTGTACGCCGGACGCCACGAGATCGTAAACTACCTGAACGCCTACCTGCGCACGCTGGGCGTCACGGATGCCGAACTCACCATCCCGGACGCACCCGCTTCCGAAGATCAGCCGCTTCCGCAGGCGGATGCCGCGGCATCCGCCCCGGCGGCCGAATAACGGCCCCGCAAAACTCCCGCATGCGGGAGCACGATCCGGCACCGTCTGCGGTCCCTCGCGGACCAGTCGTGCAGGAGCGCATATTCGGGGAATACCCCCTATTATACCATCTTTCCTCCATTCTTTCGGAATCCGATCGAATGGAGGAAAGTTTTTTATAGCCGCCCGCCCGCCCGTTCGTTCGTTTCCTTTCCGTGCCGGGATGCGGAGTTTGGACCGGGCGGACCCGATCGTGCGTCCTGACCGGCCGGTCTGTGCAAGCCTAGTCCGGCCCGATCGGACGGTCGATGCGTCCGGCCGGACTTTAGGGGCCGGCCGGTTTGTCCGGTCCGTGCAGCCAGAGCGTCCGGGGTAAGGGGCCGGCCGGGGTTAGAGGCTGTGCAAGCCCTCCCGGCCGGTCCGTTCAAGCCTGGTCCGGCCCGATCGGACGGTCGATGCGTCCGGCCGGACTTTAGGGGCCGGCCAGTTTGTCCGGTCCGTGCAGCCAGAGCATCCGGGCTTTAGGAGCCAGGCAGCCTGTCCGGTCCGTGCAGCCAGAGCGTCCGGGGTTCAGGGG
>VSOO01000077.1 GCA_009774895.1 Alistipes sp.
GTACGAAGACAAGTGCATCTACCTCGACCACAACCTCATATACGAAAAAGGCCTCGACCTGGCCACGGTGCAGAACGAGGTGGCGGCGTTCGCCATGCAGTTCCGCGGCGTGTCGCACGCCCTCACGGCCGCAGCCATGCGCACGAGCTACTTCGGCAGCGGCTACGCACGCCGCATGCAGAACAGCTTCTATCCGCGGCGCTCGGGCGACGTGCTGCTCAACTTCATGCCCGGATGGATCGAGCAGCGCGACCGCTGCCGCTCGGCCTCGGGCTCGATGTACGGCTACGACACCGACGTGCCGCTGATCTTCTACGGCCCCGGCATCACGGGCCGCGAGGTGCGGCGACCCGTGGACATGACGGCCGTGGCCCCCACCCTCGCACGGATGCTCGGCATCCGCCGCCCCGCGGCCTCGGAGGGCGAGGTGCTGGCCGAAATCGCGGGCGAGGAGTAGCCCCGCGGCCCGCAATTTGAAAAAGAACGACGAAAACGACGCATACCATGCAAGACAAAGTGCAGGAAGAGATCATCGAGGAGTTCTCGATGTTCGACGAATGGCTCGACAAGTACGACTACCTGATCGGCCTCAGCGAGACGCTGCCCCCCATAGCCCCGGAGCACCGAACGAATCAGTACCTGATCGAGGGGTGCCAGTCGCGCGTGTCGATCGACGCCCGCATGGAGGACGGCTGCATCCGCTTCACGGCCGACAGCGACGCCATCATCACCAAGGGCATCATCGCGCTGCTGATCCGCGTGCTCGACGGCCGCACGCCGCGCGAGGTGCTCGACACGGAGCTCTACTTCATCGACGCCATCGGGCTGAGCGCCAACCTATCGCCCACGCGATCGAACGGACTGCTGGCGATGGTGAAGCAGATGCGGCTCTACGCCCTGGCATTCGACAGCAAGGCCGGAGCCGAAGCGTGACCCGGTGCCCGCGCGCCGGCCGGCGGCGGACCGACAGAGCAGCGGTGCCACGACCGGAAGACCGGCGGAGCAGCAAACCAAACACCTGACGGCCCAAGGACCGAGGACCGACCGGCGGACCAACAGAGCAGCCGGCCGGGAACCGAGGACCGGCGGAGCAAGGACCGGCGGAGCAAGGACCGGCGGAGCAACCGACCGGCGGCCCGGCAACAAAACGAAGATTAGCGAAATACGAATTCCGAAACGATGACGCCTGAAGAAATCCTACGGGTCGAAAAGGAGATCGTCCTGACCCTGAAAAACATTTACGACCCCGAAATCCCGGTCAATATCTACGACCTGGGACTGATCTACGAAATAGACTTCACACCCGACGGCACGGCCACCATCCGCATGACCCTCACGGCACCCAACTGCCCGATGGCCGACATGCTCGTGGAGGACGTGCACACGCAGGTGGGCAAGGTGCCCGGCGTGCTGAGCGTGAACGTCATTCTCACGTTCGATCCCGTGTGGGACAAGAGCATGATGTCCGAGGAGGCGCTGCTCGAACTGAACCTGCTCTGACGGCATGGAGGAACGCGTAGCACGGATGCTCAACCGCCTCAGGGCCGGTGCCGGAGCATGCGCCTGCGGTGCGTATCTGGCCGGGCTGGATGCGCTGCACCGCACCGAGATCCTCACGGCGCTGGCCTACGACCGCCTGGCCCGCAAGTTCGGCACCGTGCGCGAGCTCCACGCCGAGGCGGGCGAGAACTGGAATCAGACCTTCTATCTGCTCTTCTTCCGCACGCTGGGCGACCGCCGCAACCAGTCGGCCTACCTCGAACTGGCGCGGCGCGTGCCCTACGCCACGGTCCTGCGCGAGCGGGCCTCGCTCCAGCATGTCGAAGCCATGCTGTTCGGCGCCTCGGGACTCCTGGACCTCTACCGCCACGACGAATACACGCTCGGCCTGCGGCGCGACTACGAGTACCTCGCGGCCAAATACGGCATCGAACGCATGGACGCCGCGGCGTGGAACCTCGTGCGGCTGCACCCCGCAAACCATCCGGTGCTGCGCATCGCGCAGGCCGCAGCATTCTTCGCGAGCCACGAATTCGTCGTGGACCGCGTGGTGGAGTGCCGCACGCGCGAGGAGGTCGAACGCCTCTTCGGCACCGAAGCCTCGGCCTACTGGTGCACGCACTACCTGCCCGGAAGCCCCTCGGGCGAACTGCCCAAGCGCATCGGGGCGTTCAAGGCCAACATCCTGGGCATTAACCTCGTGGCCATCATGCAGTATGCCTACGGCAGCTACCTCGACAACGAGGCGCTGCGCGGCCGCGCCATCGCGCTGCTCGAACGTCTCGACGCCGAAGACAACGTCTACATGCGCCGCTGGCGGGCCGAGGGCGTGCCCCTGCGCAACGCCTTCGAATCGCAGGCCCTGCTGCAACTCGAAACCGAATTCTGCGCCGCCCGTCGCTGCGCCGAGTGCCCCGTGGGGCGCCGGAGGCTGCGATAGTCCGCGCGGCATCATCCGGAAGCACGTCTGACTCGCACGACGCACCCGACCGGACGACACGGCAAGGAATCCCGGCGCACCGGCGGCCAACCTTGCGACGAAAGAAAGAGCACGCCGGCGGCAAGCCTTGCGATAAACGGGCCGGCGCATCAGCGGCATATCCCTGCAACCGGACACTTCGTCGTCCGGGCTTCCCGCAGAGTTCGGATCGGACCGCAGCCTGCGGGGAACGCGCACGAAGCGCAGCGGGTGGCGGGCCTCCGCCTCCGGAAGCTGCGGCCCGCAAAGAGAATCCGAGAACGCCTACACCTAAGTACGCTTTGCCCAACACGCCCGCCACTCCGAATCCGGGCCGCTCCGCGCAGAAAAATGCGCATTCCGGCACGAAGGGTGCAATATCCCGCTCCGCCACAGCAAATAAATCCACAGCGAATGCATGATGAATCGGGAAAAATAGCTACCTTTGCGAGGATTAGCGCTTCACCAAAGACAATACATCGAACTATGGATATCGCAGCAGGTTTAATCAAATTGCTGTTCGGCTCGAAAGCCGACAAGGACCGCAAGGAGGTCCAGCCCTACATCGACCGGATCAAGGCCGTGTACCCCACCATCGAAAAACTTACGAACGACGAGCTGCGCGCGCACAGCGCCGGCCTGATGCGGCAGATCGCCGACCACATCGCCGACGACGAGGCCCGCATCGTGGAGATGAAGGCGCGGCTCGAACAGCCCGCCACGTCGCTCGACGAGAAGGAGAAGATCTCGAAGGAGATCGACACCACGACCAAGCGCATCGACGAGAAGATCGAGGAGGTCCTCGACCGCATCCTGCCCGAGGCTTTCGCCATCATGAAGGACACGGCCCGCCGCTTCGCCCAGAACGACACGGTGGTGGTCACGGCCACTGCGTTCGACCGCGAACTGGCCGCCGAGAAGGACTTCGTGACCATCGAGGGCGACAAGGCCGTGTACGCCACGCACTGGACGGCGGGCGGCAACGACCTCAAGTGGGACATGGTGCACTACGACGTGCAGCTCTTCGGCGGCGTGGTGCTCCACAAGGGCAAAATCGCCGAAATGGCCACGGGCGAGGGCAAGACCCTCGTGGCGACGCTCCCGGTATTCCTCAACGCACTGGCCCGCAAGGGCGTGCACCTGGTGACGGTGAACGACTACCTGGCCCGCCGCGACTCGGAGTGGATGGGTCCGATGTATCAGTTCCACGGCCTGTCGGTGGACTGCATCGACAAGCACCAGCCCAACTCCGAAGCGCGCCGCAAGGCCTACATGGCCGACATCACGTTCGGTACGAACAACGAATACGGCTTCGACTACCTGCGCGACAACATGGCCTCGTCGCCCAAGGACCTCGTGCAGCGCAAGCACCACTTCGCCATCGTCGATGAGGTGGACTCGGTGCTCATCGACGACGCCCGCACGCCGCTCATCATCTCGGGTCCCGTGCCCAAGGGCGACGACCAGCTCTTCGAGCAGTACCGTCCGGCCATCGAACACCTCTACAACCTCCAGAAAAACCTGGTAACCAACCTCGTGGCCGAGTCGCGCCAGCTGCTCGCGGGCGAGAAGAGCGAGGAGGGCGGCATCCGCCTCTACCGCGCGCACAAGGGCCTGCCGAAGTACAAGCCGCTGATCAAGTTCCTGTCCGAGACGGGCATCAAGGCCCAGATGCAGAAGACCGAGAACGTCTACATGGCCGACAACAACCGCCGCATGCCCGAGATCACCGACGACCTCTACTTCGTGATCGACGAGAAACTCAACTCGGTGGAGCTCACCGACAAGGGCCACGAGGTGCTGTCGAAATACTTCAACGAGGACGGTTTCTTCGTGCTGCCCGACATCGGCAGCGCGGTGGCCGACATCGAAAAGAGCGGGCTCACGCCCGAGGAGAAGGCGCAGAAGCGCGACGAGCTGATCGCCGACTACTCCGTGAAGTCGGAGCGCGTGCACACGGTGATCCAGCTGCTCAAGGCCTATGCCATGTTCGAGAAGGACATCGAATACGTGGTCATGGACAACAAGGTGAAGATCGTGGACGAGCAGACGGGCCGCATACTCGACGGCCGCCGCTACTCCGACGGCCTGCACCAGGCCATCGAGGCCAAGGAGCGCGTGAAGGTCGAGGCGGCGACGCAGACCTTCGCCACCATCACGTTGCAGAACTACTTCCGCATGTACCACAAGCTCTCGGGCATGACCGGTACGGCCGAGACCGAGGCTTCGGAGTTCTGGAGCATCTACAAGCTGGACGTGGTGGTGATCCCCACGAACCGTCCGGTCATCCGCGACGACCGCCAGGACCTCATCTACAAGACCAAGCGCGAGAAGTACAACGCCGTGATCGAGGAGATCGTGCGCCTCGTGGGCCAGGGACGCCCCGTGCTGGTGGGTACCACGTCGGTGGAGATTTCGGAGCTGCTGAGCCGCATGCTCAAACTCCGCGGCATCAGGCACAACGTGCTGAACGCCAAACAGCACCAGCTCGAAGCACAGATCGTATCGGAGGCCGGACGCCCCGGCCAGGTGACCATCGCCACCAACATGGCGGGCCGCGGTACCGACATCAAGCTCACGCCCGAGGTGAAAACGGCGGGCGGTCTCGCGATCATCGGCACCGAGCGCCACGAGAGCCGCCGCGTGGACCGTCAGCTGCGCGGTCGTGCGGGCCGTCAGGGCGACCCGGGATCGTCGCAGTTCTTCGTGTCGCTCGAAGACGATCTGATGCGTCTGTTCGGCTCGGGCCGCATCGCCGCCATCATGGACCGCATGGGCGTGCAGGAGGGCGAAGTGATTCAGTCGGGCATGATGACCAAGGCCATCGAGCGAGCGCAGAAAAAGGTCGAAGAGAACAACTTCGGCATCCGCAAACGCCTGCTCGAATACGACGACGTGATGAACTCGCAGCGCGAAGTGATCTACACGCGCCGCCGCCACGCCCTCCACGGCGAGCGGATCGAGATCGACCTGAACAACATCATGTACGACTATGCCGACAACTTCGCGGAGACCACGCGCGGCGTGGACTTCGAGGAGTTCCGCATGGAGCTCATCCGCGAGGTGGGCACTGAACCTTCGTTCGATGCCGCGACCTACGAAAAGGCGAAGCCCGAGGAGCTGGCCGACCTGATCGTGAAGGACATGAAGGCGACCTACGAGCGCCGCGCCAAGGCCGTGGCCGACACGGTGCGCCCCGTGATGGAGCGCGTGTACGAAGACCGCAAGGAGCATCTGGACGCGAACATCTACTTCCCGCTCACCAACGGCCACCTGGGCTACAACGTGCCCGTGAACCTGCGCCGCTGCCAGGAGAGCGACGGCGCCGAGATTTACAAGGTGTTCTCGAAAGTGGTGATGTTCACCACGATCGACGACGCATGGCGCGAACACCTGCGCGAAATGGACGACCTGCGCCAGAGCGTGCAGAACGCAACCTACGAACAGAAGGACCCGCTGCTGATTTACAAGTTCGAGTCGTTCGGGCTCTTCCAGAAGATGCTCGTGAAGGTCAATCGCGAGGTGCTTTCGATCCTCAACCGCGCGTACATCCCCGTGCGCGAAGCCTCGGCCGAAGGGGTGCAGCAGCAGCGGCAGCCGGAGCGCCCGAAGGTGGACGTCAATAAGTTGCAGGCGTCGCGCATGCAGGCCGCAGCGCAGGCCGGACAGGCCGAGCGCCAGAAACCCATGCCGATGCAGGCCGAAAAGAGGGTCGGACGCAACGATCCGTGTCCGTGCGGCAGCGGCAAGAAGTACAAGCAGTGCCACGGCAAAGGAATGTAGCACGATGGGATACCTCGAAGAGAAGCAGCGGCAGCTCGACCTGCGCTACCTGCGCATGGCGCGCATATGGGCCGAAAACTCCTACTGCGAGCGGCGCAAGGTCGGCGCACTGATCGTCAAGGACAAGATGATCATCTCCGACGGCTACAACGGCACGCCCTCTGGTTTCGAGAACGTGTGCGAGGACGAGACGGGCAGCACCAAACCCTACGTGCTGCACGCCGAGGCCAATGCCATCACCAAGGTGGCCAAGAGCGCCAACAACTGCGACGGCTCGACCCTCTACATCACGGCGGCCCCCTGCATCGAGTGCTCGAAGCTGATTATCCAGGCAGGCATCCGGCGCGTGGTCTACTCGGAGGACTACCGTTCGGAGGAGGGCCTCGACCTGCTGCGCAAGGTCGGCATCGAGTGCGTGCAGCACACCGTCGAATAGCCTCCCTGCGGGGCGGAGGCCGCCAGGTTTCGAGGGCGGGAGCAACCGGTTGCTCCCGCCCTCGATGCGTGAAATGCGCCGGGAAACGGACGATTTTCGTCCGAAAATTTGGCGGGGGGGGGGAAATCGCTAACTTTGCACCATCAATCAAAACGAACGAAGATGAAGAAACTTATTCTCTCGGCAGCAGCCGCTGTCCTGTCGG
>VSOO01000078.1 GCA_009774895.1 Alistipes sp.
GCGAGGGGCCACCCGAAGTGCGCGGCCAGGGTGCGCACGGTCAGAGCCGTGGCGTTGGCCTTGCCCTGGAGCGAGTAGCCGGCTACGTGGGGCGTGGCGAGCAGTGCGCCGGCCAGCAGCGCCGCGTCGGGCCGGGGTTCGTGCTCCCAGACGTCGAGGGCATAGCGCAGTCCGCTGCGGTGCAGCGCCTCGCCGTCCGCCACCTCGCCGCGCGAGCTGTTGAGGATCGTGGCGCCGGGTTTCATGCGGGCGAAGAGCGCCGCCGAGGCCATGTGCCGCGTGGTGTCGTCCAGCGGGGTGTGGAACGTGAGGATGTCGGCCTCGGCGGCGGTCTCCTCCAGCGTGCGGAACCCGAGGCGCTCGCGTGCTTCGCGCGGCGGGTCGCAGCACACCACGCGGAAGCCCCACGCCGCGGCGTAGTGCGCCACGAGCGAGCCCACGTGTCCCACGCCCACCACGCCCAGCGTGCGTTCGGCGGGGTGCCAGCCGTCGCGCGCCGAGAGCCGGGCCAGCACTGCCGCGACCCACTGGAGCACGCCGCGGGCGTTGCAGCCGGCCGCCGTGGCCACGCCGATGCCCTGCGCGCGGCACCAGGCGGTGTCGATGTGGTCGAAGCCGATGGTGGCCGTGGCGATCAGGCGCACGCGGGAGCCGGCGAGGAGCGCCGCGTCGCACCGGGTGCGCGTGCGCACCGCGAGGGCGTCGGCCGTGCGCACGGCCGCGGCGTCGATGCGGCTGCCCGGGAGGTACTCCACCTCGGCATAGGGCTCCAGGACGCCCCGGAGAAAGGGAATGGCGCTGTCTGCGATGATTTTCATGGTCGGGTGTTCGTTTTCGGGTGGCGGAGCGTCGGGGCGCATGCCGCGCGTCCGATTCCGCAGGCAAATATAGTCGGTTTTTCGCGAATCGGTGTGCCTGCGGCCCGCTTTCCCGTGTCGGGGGCCGTCGTGGCGGACGCTTTTCGCGCCCCTGTGCGCCGGGGTGATCTGCGGGCGGCGGCCGGGGCTGCTGCGGGGCGGCGGTCCGCAGGGTGCGGAACATTCGCACATAGCGTGGCTGCGGTGGATACAATCGCGGAAAATTTCGTAACTTTGTCGTCTCCAAAACAACCGATTGAAGTGGAACAGAACAGACCGCCGTTCGATCCGGACGGCGTAGGCGTGGACAACGGCGCCTATTTCGGATTTCCGTTCGCGCCCGACGAGGCGGAACTGGTGCTCGTGTCGGCGCCGTGGGACGTGACGGTCTCCTACGGCGCGGGTGCGGTCTATGCGCCCGACGCGATCATCGAGGCTTCGACGCAGCTCGACTTCTACGATCCGATGGCGCCCGACGCCTGGCGCCGGGGCATCGCCACGGCCGATGTGGACTACTCGTTGCAGGAGCTCTCGCTGCGCCTGCGCGACGAGGCCGCCAAGGTGATCGAACACCTTGAAAACGGAGGTTCGCCCGCCGACGAACGCACGGCCCGCCGCATCCGCCGCGTGAACGAGGGTTGCGCACGCATGAACGACAACATCCGCGGGCAGGCGGCGCACTGGCTCGCCGCCGGCCGCCGCGTGGGCCTGGTGGGCGGCGACCACTCGACCCCCTACGGGCTGATCCGCGCGCTGGGCGACCGTCACGAAGGGTTCGGCGTCCTCCACCTGGATGCGCACTGCGACCTGCGCGCGGCGTACGAAGGCTTCGAGTTCTCGCACGCTTCGGTCATGTTCAACGTGCTGCGCGACGTGCCGCAGGTCGCACGCCTCGTGCAGGTGGGCGTGCGCGACTACTCGGCGGCGGAGGCGGCGCTGGCGGCCGCGTCGGAGCGCGTGGCGCTCTTCGACGACCGCGAGCTGTCGCTCGGGCGCTTCGAGGGCCGGACGTGGGCCGAGCAGTGCCGGCGGATCGTGGAGCGTCTGCCCCGCGAGGTCTATGTGAGTTTCGACATCGACGCGCTCTCGGTGGAGTGCTGCCCACACACGGGCACGCCCGTGCCGGGAGGGCTGTCGTTCGGCGAGGCGATCTACCTGGTGGAGTGCGTGGTGCGCTCGGGGCGCCGGATCATCGGATTCGACGTGGTGGAGGCCGTGCCCCGTCAGGGCGAGCCGCTCGATGCCTCGGTGGCGGCCCGCGTGCTCTATAAACTGTGTCTATTGACCTTAATATCTTAGAACCATGAGACTGTTTTCGATGTACGGCTGGGTGCGCACGCGCCATCTGACCGCATTGCGCGGCCGGGGCCTGATGAACGCCCCCTGGGCCGGAGGACTGGTGCTGCTGGTGTGCGTGGTCGTGGCCATGCTGCTGGCCAATATGCCGGCTACGGCCGAGGTGTACCGCGGATTGCTCGAAACCGACCTGTCGCTGGTCGTGAAAAGCCCCAATGGAGTGATCGACTGGGTGTTCCCGCACGGAATGACCGTGGAGAAACTGGTGAACGACGGGCTGATGGTGATCTTCTTCTTCTGCGTGGGCCTGGAGATCAAGCGCGAGATCGTCTGCGGTCAGCTTTCGACGGTGCGCAAGGCCATTCTGCCCGTGCTCGCGGCGGCCGGCGGCATGCTGGCGCCCGCCGCGGTGTTCGCGCTCTTCAACGGGGGCACGGCGGCGGCGAACGGCTGGGGCATCCCCACGGCCACGGACATCGCCTTCGCCATAGGCATCCTCTCGATGCTGGGCGACCGGGTGCCCGTGTCGCTCAAGATCTTCCTCACGGCGCTGGCCATTGCCGACGACCTGGGGGCGATCCTGGTCATCGCCTTCTTCTACGGCGGTCAGATCGACCTGGGGCTGCTGGCGCTCGCGCTGCTGGTCATGGCGGGAGTCTACGTGCTCAACCGCATCGGCGAGAAGCGGGCTTTCTGTTACCTGCTGCCGGCGGTGGTGATCTGGGGCCTCTTCTACTACTCGGGCGTGCACTCCACGCTGTCGGGCGTGGCGATGGCGATGCTCATCCCCATGCGTCCGCGCTACTCGAAGGAGTATTACATGCACAAGATACGCAGCTATACCGAAGGCCTGCGCGAGGCCGAGGCGCTCGGCGGAGACTTCCCCAACGAGGAGCAGCGCTGCTACCTGCGGCTGATGTCCTCCATGACCAACGACTCGGTGGGGCTCAGCTACCGCCTGGAGCACAGTCTGTCACCCTGGGTGACTTTCGTCATCATGCCCGTCTTCGCCCTGGCCAATGCGGGCGTGGCGATCGGTTCGGTCGAGAACCTCGACATCTTCCGTTATTCGGCCGATGCGGGGTCGGTGGGCATGGGCATCTTCTTCGGTCTGCTGATCGGCAAGCCCCTCGGCATATTCCTTGCGAGCTGGCTGGCCGTGAAGAGCCGTCTGGCCGTGATGCCCGAGGGGGCAACGTGGCGCATGCTCCTGGCCGTGGCCTGCCTCGGCGGCATCGGCTTCACGATGTCGCTGTTCGTCGATTCGCTCGCCTTCACCGATGCGGAGCTCATCGACCGCGGCAAGATCGCCATCCTGATGGGGTCGATGGCCGCTGCGCTGCTCGGCTCGGCGCTCATCGTGCTGTTTGCCAAGAACCGGAAAAACATACTCGGATGAAACGGATCATGATCCTCTGTGCCGCCGCATCGCTGCTGGCGGCGGGCTGCGCGAAGCAGAAGCACGTCGGGTTGCGCAACGATGCCGACTCGGTGGCTTATATTATAGGTATGAATGTTGGGATGAACCTCCTGCGCATGGATTCGACCCTGCGTGCCGACGCCGTGTGCGAGGGGTTGCGCGACGCGATGCGCGGTGCGACCCGCATGACGCGGGAGGAGGCTCGCGATTACTACCTGCGCTATGTGGCCTTCGAGCGGCCCGCGAAGGTCCGCGCCTACGAGGAGCGCTTTCTGGAGGAGATACGCCAGAACAACCGCTCGTACGCCCGCACGGCGTCGGGCGTGACCTATACGGTGGAGTCGGTGGGCGAGGAGCGCGCAGCGCCGAGCGGTCTGCGCGATACGGTGGTCATGCGCTACGTCATGCGTACGGTGGACGGCCGCGAGCTCTACTCCTCCTACGAGCGGGGCGATACGGTGCGGATGTCGGTCCGCGACCTGCTGCCCGGATTGCAGGAGAGCGTGCGCCTGATCGGCCGCGGCGGCCGCATGGTGACGTGGCTCCCGGCCGCCGAGGCCTACGGAGCCGCGGGCGATGCGGCGCTGGACGTGCAGCCCAACGCCACGCTCTGCTTCGAGATCGAGCTGATCGACGTGAAGAAACCCGTCGTTCGCGGCGGTCGGTAGTGTGCGGGACCGCGGCCGCATGCGGTCCGACGGGATGCGGGGTGTCGATATGCACGCGTCCTGCGGTATAAATCCGATTTTATTTTATAACTTTGCGGCATAGCAATGCAAAACAGATCAATTAAAATAAGTTTGAAACGATGAAAAAGATTTTTCTCGGTGCGGTGCTGGTGAGCGCCGCAATGTCCGTCGCCTGCTGCGGAGGCGGCAAGAGCATGGTCACCATGGGTTCGCTCGATGGTGAGATGGACTCGTTGTCGTATGCGCTCGGCGCGAACATCGGCTACGGCATGAACATCGAAATGAAGGACATTCCCTTCGATTACGAACGTATGACGCAGGGCATCGAGGACGCGGCTTTCGGTAAGGCCGCACAGAACCACGAGGAGGTGCTGACGCTGCTTCGCGGCTGGTTCATGGGTCCGCGCATGCAGCGCGCCGCAGCCATCGCCCGCGATCGTGCCCAGGCCGACAGCGTGCGTCTGGCCGCAGGCGATACGACCCGCGCGGAGTATCCTGCGGCGGATCCTGCGATGTTCGTGAGCGAGGGCGAGCGCGACTCGATCTCCTACGCTTTCGGCGAGGACATCGGCTACAACGTGCGCAGCAGCCGCATGCCCGTGCAGATCGCATGGCTTGCGCAGGGTCTGCGCGAGGAGCTCGACGGTGCGCCCCGCATCGACGACCAGGGGGTGCACGAGTACCTTCAGTACTACTTCATGGTGAAGCGTCCGGCCGAGAACGCAGCCGCTTCGGCCGCATGGCTCGCCGAGGTCGAGAAGAAGTCGGGCGTGAAGAAGACCGAGTCGGGGCTGCTTTACAAGGTGGTGAAAGCCGGCGACAAGGAGCTGAAGGCCACGGACGACCGTGACGTCGTGTCGGTGCACTACAAGGGCACCACGCGCGACGGCAACGTGTTCGACGCTTCGCGCTATGCGGATCTGCCGGCCGACAAGCAGGAGATGCGCAAGCGCTTCAATCCCGAGGGTTACGACAAGGACGAGCCCGTGCAGTTCCCGCTCAACCGGGTGATTCCCGGCTGGACCGAGGGCATGAAGCTCGTCGGCAAGGGCGGTAAGATCACGCTGTGGATTCCGGCCGAGCTGGCTTACGGCGCGCGTCCCCAGTCGCGTGAGATCGGTGCCAACGAGGCCCTGCGCTTCGATGTGGAGCTCGTGGATGTGGAGCCCTACGTAGCACCCGAGCCCGCAGAGGTGGAGGAGGATGCCGAGCCCGAGATCGAGATCGTCGAGATGGAGTAAGCGGGTTCTGCCCGAACGAAACGGCCTCCGTTCCGCATTGTGCGGGACGGAGGCTTTTTTTGCGCGTGGGCGTGCCGCAGCGGGTGCGGGACCGGCCTCAGAGCAGGGGCGAGAAGATCCGCATGCACGATTCGGCGAAACGGCGCATGCGCGGGCGGCGGAACCACTCCGCGGGGTCGATGGTGCGGCACTGCGCCGCGTCGCGGAGGTAGATTTCGGCCATGCGGGCATTGAACGCCCGGTCGTAGATGAAAGCGTCGATTTCGAAGTTGTGTTCGAAGCTGCGGAAGTCCATGTTGGCCGAGCCGGCCATCACCAGGTCGTCGTCCACGAGGAGCATTTTCGAGTGGAGGAACCCCGGGCGGTAGAAGCTCACCCGCACGCCGGCCCGGAGCACGGCGTCGAGGAACGAGTGCGAGGCCAGGCCCACGATGCGCGAGTCGCTGCGTTCGGGGAGCATGATCCGCACGTCGATGCCGCCGAGGGCCGCGGTTTGCAGCGCGGTCTGCAACTCCTCGTTCGGCAGGTAGTAGGGCGTCTCGATCCAGATGCGCCGCTTGGCGTTGGCGAAGACGAAGCTCACGGCTTGCAGCAGCACGCGCCATTGTCCGAAGGGGCCGCTGCGCAGTATCTGCATGCAGTTGTCGCCGAAGCGGGGCGCTTCGGGGTAGTAGGCGTCGCTGTCGAGGCGGCGGCGCGTGGTGGCCGACCAGTCGCTGAGGAACGAGGCCTGGAGTCCGTGCACGGCGCTGCCTTCGAGCCGGAAGTGGGTGTCGCGCCACGTGCCCCACGGGGTGCCGTGCACGTAGCGGTCGGCGATGTTCATGCCGCCGAAGAAACCCACGCGGCCGTCGATGACGGCGATCTTGTTGTGGTTGCGGTAATTGACGCGGCTCGTGAGCAGCGGGAAGCGCACGTGGAGAAAGGCGTGCGCCTCGATGCCCTCGGCGCGCATCGAGTCGAAGAAGGCGCGTTTCACGCCTCCGCACCCCACGTCGTCGTAGAGTATGCGCACCTCGACCCCGGCGCGGGCCTTGAGGACGAGGGCATCGCGCAGGCGGCGGCCCGTGGCGTCGTCGGCGAGGATGTAGTATTGGAGGTGGATATGGTGTTGCGCTCCCTCGATCGCGCGGAGCAGGGCTTCGAGCTTCGAGGCGCCGTCGGTGTAGGGCGTGATGCGGTTGCCGCGAAAGGGTGCGGCGTTCACGGTGCGCTCCAGCAGGCGGGCCAGGGGCAGGTAGTTGTCGGGAATGGCTCCCTCGGCGTATGCCTCCTGCGGATAGGTCGTCAGGCGCCGCCGCGTGCGGTAGGTGATGATCTTCTGCTTGCTGAGGTTCTGGCCGAAGAAGAAGTAGAGCAC
>VSOO01000079.1 GCA_009774895.1 Alistipes sp.
CGGGGCGGGGCCTGCGGCGGGCGTGCGGCGGTGCGTGCGAGGCCGGGCGGGGGCGTGTGGCGCGGGCCGGGGGGAGGCGGGGGGGGCGGAGGCCCCGGCCCGCTTGGCGTGCTGCGGACGGGCGTGCGGCATGGCGCGCGGTTTCGGCAGCGGTGCGCCCGGACGTGAAAACGGGCGCCGGAACATTCCGGCGCCCGTCGGTCGTCTGTTCCGGTGCCACTCAGAGTATGCCCAGAAGTTGGTCGAGGCGCATGCCGTGCGACCCCTTGACCAGCACGAGGGCGTCGCTCAGCGGACGTGCCGCGAGGTCGGCTTCCAGCGCCTCGCGCGAGGGGTAGCAGCGGATGCGCTCCGCGGCCGCGCCGGCATCCGGAGCGCGGCGCACGCTGTCGGCGGCCGCGGCGAATGCCGCCCCCACGAGCAGAAGCTGCGTGGCGGGTTCGTCGAGCGCCAGGCGCAGGATCGCTTCGTGCTCGGCCTGCGCCCAGTCGCCCAGTTCGAGCATGTCGCCCAGGATCAGTGCTTTCTGCGTGTGCGTGCCTGCGGACTCGGTGCGGAAGTGCCCGATGGCGGCCCGCATGCTCGACGGATTGGCGTTGTAGCAGTCGGCGAGCACGGTGTTGTGCGGCGTCTCGATCCGCTGCGAGCGGTGGTTGTCGGGCACGTATCCCGCCACGGCGTGGCGTATGCGCTCCTCGTCGATGTCGAAGTAGCGGCCCACGGCTACGGCGGCGGCGATGTTGAAGCGGTTGTATTCGCCTTCGAGCCGGTGCTGCATGCCCTCGGCGAGGGCCGCGGGGTAGTACTCCGCGGCCAGCGGGTCGCGCTCGGCGGCCATCGGGGTCAGCACGTCGTCGTCGCGGCAGACGAAGGCGCGGCCTCCGTTCGCGGCCAGGAAGTCGTACAGCTCGCCCTTGCCGCGGCGTACGCCCTCCGGACCGCCGAAGCCGTCGAGGTGCGCACGGCCGATGTTGGTGATCAGACCGTAGTTGGGCTCGGCGATCGAGCAGAGCAGGGCGATTTCGCCGCAGGAGCTGGCACCCATCTCCACCACGCCGAACTCCGTGTCGCGCGTCATGGCGAGCAGCGTGAGGGGCACGCCGATGTGGTTGTTGAGGTTGCCCTGCGTGGCGCTCGTGCGGAACCGCTCGGACAGCACGCGGTGCACGAGCTCCTTGGTCGTGGTCTTGCCGTTGCTGCCCGTGAGGGCGAGGATCGGGATGCCCAGGGCCCGGCGGTGTTCGCGGGCCAGCTGCTGGAGGGCGGCCAGCGTGTCGGGCACGAGCAGCGTGCCCGGAACCTCGGCCGCCACGTGCGGGTCGTCCACCACGGCGGCTGCGGCGCCGGCGGCGAGTGCCGCGGCGGCGAAGACGTTGCCGTCGAAGGTCGCGCCCCGCAGCGCGAAGAAGATCGCGCCCGGCACGATGTGCCGCGAGTCGGTCACGACCCGCGGATGGGCCGTGAACAGGTCGTATAGAGTCGATGTCGTTTCCATGTCTCTGCGTTTGATGCCGGAGTCCGTGTCCCGCCCGGTCCCGAGGCGCGTCCGGCCGCCGCCGGGTTGCTTTGCGGCATACCGCGACGATCCGCGGCGGCAGCGGCTGCCTGCGCCGCGACTCGGGCGGAGACTCCGCGCTCGGGTCAGATGAACCGGTCGCCGGTGTGGTATTTCACTTCGTCGATGTACTTCTTGATGTTCTGCTCCTCGGTGCGGGGGCAGATCATCAGCACGTCCTCCGTATCGACGACGATGTACTCCTTCAGGCCGCTGATGACGGCCACCTTGCCCTCGGGCATCGAGATGATGCTGCTCCGCGTGTCATAGAGGTAGCACCCCTCGGCCGGCGCGGCGTTGGCGTAGCGGTCCTTGCGGGCGTGCTGGTAGACCGAGCCCCAGGTGCCCACGTCGCTCCAGCCGAAGTCGCCGCAGCGGACGTATACGTTGTCGGCCTTCTCCATGATGCCGTAGTCGATCGAGATGGCGCGGCACTCGGCGAAGGCCATCTCCACGATGTTCCGCTCGGCGTCGGTGCCGAGGGCGCGCATCACGCCGCCGAAGAGCATGTCGTGCTCGGGCAGGTAGCGGCGGAACGCCTCCACGATGGCGCGCACGGTCCACACGAAGATGCCCGAGTTCCAGAAGAACTCGCCGCACTGGAGGAAGGTCTGGGCCAGTTCGAGGTTGGGCTTCTCGGTGAAGCACTTCACCTTGCTGATGGGGCGGTCGTCCGAAACCTGGATGTAGCCGTAGCCCGTCTCGGGGCGCGTGGGACGTATGCCCACGGTCATCAGCGCGTCGTGCTCGCGCGCGAAGTCGAGGCACTCGCCGATCACGCCGCGGAACGCCTCCTCGTCGAGGATGAAGTGGTCGGCGGGCGTGACGATCATTTCGGCCTCGGGGTCGCTTTTCAGCAGCGTGTAGGCCGCATAGGCGATGCAGGGGGCCGTGTTGCGGCCGATCGGCTCGCAGAGCACCTGTTCGGGCCGCAGCTCGGGCAGGTGTTCGAGCACCAGGTCGCGGTAGCGTCGGTTGGTGACCACCAGGAAATGCTCCGCCGGGACGATTTTCGCGAACCGCTCGTAGGTGTGGCGGATGAACGATTTGCCCGTACCGCGGATGTCGAGGAACTGCTGGGGCGGCGACTGGCGGTGCCGGGGCCCGAAGCGGGCGCCGATGCCGCCCGCCATGATGACGCAATATTTTTTGTTTTCCATAGTTGGTATGAGTGTTCGGTCGTCGTTGAATTAGACAAAGATAAAAATAATTCGTAACTTTGCCGCCGGTTCGGACGATAATTTTTCGAGAATGAAGATCAAACTGATTACGATACCCAATCTGCTGACGCTGGCCAACCTCTTTTTCGGTGCGTTGGCCGTGGTGGCGGCGCTCGTGTGGGGCGACCTGAGGGCCGCGCTGCTCTTCGTGGCGGCATCGGCCGTGTGCGACTTTCTGGACGGCTTCGCCGCGCGCCTGCTCCGCCAGACGTCGCCCATCGGCGTGCAGCTCGACTCGCTGGCCGACGACATCTCGTTCGGACTGGCCCCCGCGGCGGTGCTCTTCGTCGCCTACGACGCCCTGCCCGCGGGGTGCGCCGCCCTCGGCGACGGCCTCCTGACCGCGGGGCGCTATGCGCTTTTCGTCGTGGCGGCCTGCTCGGCGCTGCGCCTGGCCAGGTTCAACATCGACACCACGCAGCAGGAGGAGTTCTGCGGCCTGCCCGTGCCGGCCAACGCGCTGTTCTGCGTCTCGCTGGGCGTACTGGCCGCCGAGGGCGAGTGGGCGCTCTCGAAAGTCGCGCTGCTGGCCGTGGCGTGCGTCATGTCGTGGCTCCTGGTTTCGCCCGTGCGGATGTTCTCGCTCAAGTTCCACGGTTTCGGCTGGCGCGGCAACGAGCTTCGCTACCTCTACCTGCTGGCGGCGGCCCTGCTGCTGGCCGCGTGGCGCCTGCGGGCCCTCCCTGCGGTCGTGCTGCTCTACGTCGCCGTGTCGTGCGTGCGGTGGCTGATCCTGCGGGCGCGCGGAGGGCGCGGTATTTCGGAATAATTTGCTACCTTTGTGCGGCTCGCGCGGCAGAAGCTGCGCGCAGCGGCGAACCATGATGCGTAAAACCTTGAAAAGACTCCTGATCGTCCTGCTCGCGATCGTATCGCCGGCCGTCCTGCCGCTCCGCGCCGGGGCGCAGAACCTCGACGCGCGCGCGCTCATGCGTGCCCGCCAGCAGGGCGAGAATACGGAGCTTTTCGGCTCCAATCCCTACGAGACGACGGAGGAGGACGGCAGCGAGGTGCCCGACACCACGCGCAAGGAGCGCCGGCCGCGCAAGCCGCTCGAATCCTATTTCTTCGACGACTCGCTGCGCGCGCGCCCCAACTTCGCGTGGACCATCGACCGCGACTTCAACCGCGTGCATCCCGCCACGATCGACACGATGCTCACCGATTTCCGCATCGACTATCCGTTCTACGTGAAGGGAGCGGGCGACGCGGCCATCGGCGGCCTGGGCCAGGGTTCGCTGCCGCTCAACTACTTCGACCGGCCCCGCTACGCCGATTTCGAGTTGGCGCAGCCCTACCACTCCTATATATACGATATGGAGAACGTGCCGTTCTACAACGTGAAGAAGCCCATGATCCGCTTCACCTACTTCGAATCGGGCCAGAAACGCTACCGCGAGGAGCAGTTCCGCGTGATGACGGCGCAGAACATCTCCCCCTCGACCGGCTTCAACGTGAACTACAAGTCGCGCGGCACGCGCGGCAAATACCCGCGTTCGCGCACCAAGAACCACAACTTCTCGGGTGCCGTGAACCACACCGGCAAGCGCTACTCGCTCCATGCGGGCTATATCAACAACCGCATCGAGGCGCAGGAGAACGGCGGCGTGGTGGGCGACTGGGCCATCGCCGACACGACGTTCGAGATGAATACGGGCGTGCCGATGCGCCTGGCCGATGCCGAGGCGCACAACAGCTACCGTAACAACGCCTTCTTCGTCGAGCAGTCGTACGGCATTCCGCTGCTGCCGGTGACCGAGCGCGACTTCTCGATCGCCGCGCTGCCCGCGGTCTTCGTGGGCCACTCTTTCGAATACAACGCCTGGAGCCGGGTTTACTCCGACAAGCGGGCGCCCTATACCGACGAGCGCGGCGGCCGCGACGAGCATGGCGACTTCGTGCCCGTCACACGCGACTACTACGACAACTGGTATCTCAATCCCACGCAGACCCGCGACTCGACCTACGAACGGGTGATCTCGAACCGGCTTTTCGTGCAGGTGCAGCCCTGGAACCGCGACGGCGTGGTCGGCACGATCGACGGCGGCGTGGGCCTCGACCTGCACACCTGGTCGCAGTTCGCGCCGGGCGATTACGTGTCGGGCCGCTACGCGAAGACGCGGAAGAGTTCCTGGTTCGCCTACGGCGCGATCGACGGCAAGATCCGCCGCTACGTCGATTGGGGCGCCGACGTGAAGTTCTACCCCTCGGGCTACCGCGGCGGCGACCTGTCGTTCGGCGCCCGGCTGGCGCTCACAGGCTACATCCGCCGCCATCCGCTGATCCTCGAAGGACGTTTCTCGATGGACCGCCGCTCGCCGACCTACTGGCAGGAGCACTATGTATCGAACCACTTCATGTGGGATGCGCCCCTCGACAAGGAGAACGAAACGCGCCTCGAAGTGCGTTTCTCGATTCCCGACTTCGCGTTCGAAGCGGGGGCCTGGCAGGGTGTGGTGAACGACAAGATCTACTACGGCGCCGATGCCCGCGTGGCGCAGAAGAGCGGAAGCGTGAGCCTGACGAGCGTCTATGTCCGCAAGGATTTCCGCGTCGGGGGCTTCCACTTCGATCACCGCGTGCTCCTTCAGTGGAGCACCGACCAGGCTGCGGCGCCCGTGCCGCTGCTGAGCGCCTACCTGAGCTACTACTACGAATTCTGGGTCAAGCGCGACGTGCTGCGGCTCCAGGCGGGATTCGACGGCCGCTACAATACGGAGTACTATGCACCCGGCTACAATCCGGCGCTGGCGCAGTTCTACAACCAGCGCGAAGTCAAGGTGGGAAACTACCCCTACGTGGATGCGTACGTCACGGCGAAGTGGAAACGCATGCGCATCTTCCTCAAGTATCAGCACCTGAACAAGGGGCTCTTCGGCAACGGACGCTACTTCTCGGTGGCGCACTATCCGCTGATGCCGGGCATGTTCAAAATGGGCATCTCGTGGGGATTCTACGACTGATCCGCACCGTGCGCCGCGACCTCGGAGCCGGGTGCGGCCGAGACTGATTCGACGCTTATGTTCCGAAAAAACCTGTGGGCTTTCGCCGTGCTCCTGCTGCTGCCGGCCTTCTGCGGTTCCGGCGGCCGGAGGGCCGCCTCGGAAACGCCGTTCGGCATGCTCGCCGCCTCCGACGACCATTCGCTGCTTCCCGAGGGCTGCTATCTCCTTTCGGCCTACGACAACATCATCCGCAGCGTGAGCGAACGCGAGGGCAACGACTGGCGCCTCGTGAGCGCCATCGCCTATCACGAGTCGCGCTTCACGGCCGACCGCGTTTCGGCGCGCGGCGCGCGCGGGCTGATGCAGGTCCGTCCCGTCGTGGCGCGCGAATTCGGCGTGCCGGCCGAGCTGCTCTCCGATCCGGCGATCAACGTGCGCCTGGCCAACCTGCTGCTCAACCGCATCGGACGCATGCTGGAGCTTCCGGCCGATATGCCGGAGCGCGAGCGGCTCGGCTTCGTGCTCGCGGGGTACAACAGCGGTCCGGGGCATGTAGCCGACGCACGGCGTCTGGCCGCGGCCTACGGCGAGGATCCCGACCGCTGGGAGGTCGTCGCGCGCTATCTGGGGCTCAAGTCCGATCCGGAATACTACCGCAACGAGGTCGTGAGGCACGGACGCTTCGTCGGCGGCCGCCAGACGGCCGACTATGTAGGTGCCGTCCTGGCGCGCTACGACCGCTATTGCGGCCTCGCGGAGCGGTGAGCTTTTCCTTTTGAACGTGTTTCTTTCCGGCGGGGCGTTTCGGTTGCGGCCGAATCGGCTTCGGGACGCAAGCCTTGCGGATGCATCGACGGGTGCGGCATTCCCGGAGCCGCAGGAGATCGGCGGACGGACGGAAAAATCACAGGCGGCTACCTTTCGGGAGCCGCCTGTGCGTTATGCTGCGGGCGCGGATCAGTAGACCCACGAGAAGTCATCGACGTAGAGCACGTTGCTCTTGCATCCGACCATGAAGTCGCCGTAGGCGCTCGTGGCGCACGACAGTACGATCGAGTAGCGCCCCGACGGCTTGATCTCGGCGTCGTAGTAGAAGAGCGGAAAGACGGTGTCGATCATCTGGCCGCCCTCCGACGAT
>VSOO01000008.1 GCA_009774895.1 Alistipes sp.
CCCCCTATTGATTTCGATCGTTCGGGGTATTAGGCTCCCCCGAAAGGAGTTTCAGTGGACATCGGGCAAGCCCGTTGCAATTTTACATTCGGCAAAGACGCTCCCAAAATAGAAATGAATTGTACAAGCGAAATAGACCGTATTTTGTACTTGCAGCCCTCCCCCAAAACAATAATGGCCGATACAGAACGAGGATTGGAAAATCGCGTATTCCCCAACCCTCGTTTCTGCTTCGAATAGACCTACTGTTTCTCGCTTAACTCCTTATACAATTCGAGTCTCAGCCCTGCGCAGCCCTCGATGATCTCCGCGGCCTGCTGTACGCGCTCCATATGCAGCTCCACCTCTTGCGGCGCCATATAGAATTCGGCATCGTATGTCGTCTTCATCAGCACCTCTTTCAGCCTCGGAATCGTAAAGATGTTCTCGATATGGTTGTCGTCAAAGACGAGCATCAATTTCGTCGAGAGGGTCCGCATGCGGTCGTGCATCACTATGGGGTCATGCAGATCGAACGACATGCCGTGATAGACATAATAGAGCGTGTGGTAGAAGTAAACCGCAGCCTGCGCCGTGAATTGCGCCGCCAGCCTCACGTTGTGCCCCTCCACGAAAGCGTCCTGCGCCTGCTCTAACAGATCGTTGCCGAGCGTGCGGAAAGTATCGTAATGGAACCTGGCGTCGGCATATGCTCGTGCGAAGTCGATCGGACGTTTCGGACGTCGGAAACAGTAGTGTCCGTTGCAATAGAGCAACTTACCCTCTGCATGGGCGAAGTAGAGGAATGGCGTGCGATTCGATTCGACGTAATTCAGCGGCAGAATATAAAGGTTGATGTAGGTGATTTTACGGTGTCGATAAGGCATTTTGTAACGCAGTATGCGTTTGGCCTGAAACCAGTTGAATCTCGGCGTTTCGCGCACCACCATGAGCAGATCATACGCCGCGGGGTCGCTGTGAGGCGTGCCGCCGACTAACTTGCCGAAAAGCAGGATGTATTCGGGATCGAAATATCCGTCGGTAAGGATTCGGACGATTCGGGCGGCTTCCGCAGGGTCGTATGGCAACTCGGCGGCATCGGTCGGTTGAGCCGTTGCGGAGGCTGCCGACGCGATTTGCGATTCGGCTATCGTTTCGGGAATTATGGTTTGCGCAAGTTGCTCCTGCATGATGTTTCGATTCGTTTCCATTTGATTGAATGTTGATTGTTTGACAATAAAGTGGCTGTCCTTATCGTGCGCACGGCATGACAAAGAACATGGATGGTTTGACTGACAATTGGTTGTCAATCGGGCGGATGTGAATGGAAAAGAATCGGAATGTTGCGCGACGGGAACCGCCGGCGGCTGGTCTTGCGACCGGTCTGCGTCGTAACGCGGACTCGATGATGTACTGTTCGCATAATGGTACAAAAAAGAATGTGCAGCTGCGAACAGTACATCACCTATTTCTAAGCTCTGCAAAGTGCCATTCGCGGGATCGCTCCCCAATGACTCTGCACATTCCGTTAATACCAAATGCTTTTCAGAGCTTTGGTAGAAATAGATTTTTGTAATACTGTTCGCGGGAACAAAGATACGACAATTTTTGAAAAATGCGATGCGAATAGTATATCGGATTGGATAATTCCGTGAAATTATGGAGTATCACCGACAAGGTTGCAGCGAAAAGAGAAAATACGCAATAACGTGGTTTTCTCTTTTGGCTGTGCTTTTTCAGAAAGCAGAATGGAAAGAGCCGAAAATTCAGTTTAGTTTGTGCATTAGCCTTATATATGCTAAATCAAAGTAAACTATATTTAGGCAGGCATATTTGTTTTTCGGTATGCCTATGCCGGAATGAACAATCTTAACAGAGAACAAGATGATGCGGAGAATCCGAGGTGAAATAGTGCTTTGTCTCCTTTCTCTTTTGGATGCAATAATAGGCGATGCGATTTCATAGTCGTAATCATGATACGAGAATGAATGCATAAAAGTTGAGCATCGTTGCTAAAATAGTCTGCAAATGCCAGCAAGTGAAAAGGCTGAAAACAACTGCAAGGTAAAAAACTAAGACTTGCTTAAATACTTGATTTTGTGCCTGCTTTGTTGCTTATTAAAACAGGAATGAGATTTATATTGTTGAATATTAACAGATTGTCGAGAACTTATCGAAGACTTCCTACGTTCACTCTAAAGGAATAAGCTACACTTTCCGTGTGTTCAATATGTCACTGCAAAAGTAGCATATTTGGCGGAAAATGCAAAATCACCCTGCCCTTTCAGGGGCTGTTGCCGTGCAAAGTTCCTTAAAACAAAGGGTTTTTGCAAGAGTTTGTGTTCCGAAGCAGCAACTTTCTTATCTCTAACTTGGGGGGCGTGCGCTGTTGCTTCGGCGTTGTAAAGTCGCGAAGCCTGCGGTCCGCCGCGGCCGCTCCTCCGACGGTGCGAGGGGCAGCTCCACGGTGTGCGTCGCGCCGATTTCGCGGACGAAGCGGTCGTCGTGCGAGACGACGAGCAGCGTGCCGCGGTAGTTGCGGAGCGTGTCGGTCAGGATCGCGAGGCTGCCGATGTCGAGGTTGTTGGTCGGTTCGTCGAGCACGAACAGGTCGGGCACATGGTTGGATAGCATCAGGCAGCAGAGCATGAGCCGCATCCGTTTGCCGCCGCTCAGCGTGCGGCAGGGTTTGTCCCACGTCGTGTGCGGAAACAGGGCGCGGTCGAGGCGGATCTTGATTTCGTGGTCGGCCAAATGGTGGGTGTTGTGCCGTTCGGCCATCTCCAGCACCGACACGGAGGTGTCGAGCGCACGGTACTCCTGGTCGAGGTAGACACTCGTGAAGGGGGAGCGTGTCACCCGGCCCGCGGTCGGGGCCAGCTCGCCCAGCAGCCGCCGCACGAGCGTGGTCTTGCCGCTGCCGTTGTCGCCCGCGACATGCACCCGGTCTCCGCTTCGAATCTCCAGGTCGATCGGCCGGGACCACAGCGGGGTGCCGTCCGCGTAGCCGTAATTCAGCCCCTCGGCCCGGATCAGTTGCTTGCCCGTGTGGAGGGCGGCATCGTCGAAGTCGATTTTCAGCTCGCTGCGCCGCTCCTGACGTGCGCGCAGCTCCACGAGTCGCTCGGTCGTGCGGTCGATGATGGCGGCGTGGCGGTCGCGAAGCCGTGCGGCGCTGTTCTGTGCCTGGGCGCCGCGGGCATTGACCAGGATGCGGGCCTGGCCTGCGTTCGATTTGCTGCGCTCGCCCTGTGCGGCCCGTCGCTCCTGACGCTCGCGCACCTCCTGCGCCTGCTTGCGGGCCGCGCGCAAGGCGCTCTGCTCCGCCTTGATCCGGTCGGTCAGGGCCTGCTCCTCGGTGTCGCGCCGCGCGCGATAGAAATCGTAGTTGCCGCCGTAGCGCCGTATGCCCGCGGCGGTCAGTTCGCAGGTCGTGTGCAGCAGGTCGAGCAGCGCGATGTCGTGGCTGACCACGACCAGTGTCGCGTGTGTGCGGCCGATGTGATCGTAAAGTTGCGTTCGCGCCGTGCGGTCGAGGTGGTTGGTCGGCTCGTCGAGCAGTACGATCTCGGGATCGTGGAGGCTCCAGCCCGCGAGCATCGCTTTCGTGCGCTCGCCGCCGCTCAGGGCGGCGGCGGGGGTGTCGGGGCCGACGCGCCGCAAGCCCCATTCGTCCAGGGCCTCGCGGCAGCGCTCCTCGATCGTCCAGTCGTCGCCCAATGTCTCGAAGTCGGCCGGATCGACCGAGCCCGCATAAATGGCCCGCAGGGCCCGCAGTTTGTCGGCTGCGCCGAGCAGCCCGGCGATGCTCCGACCGTCCGGGACGGTCTGCTGGGGGATGAAATAGGGGTGCGACGACGTGACGATGCTGCCCGTCGCAGGAGTCAGCCTGCCGGCGAGAAGTTGCAGCAGCGTAGATTTGCCTGCGCCGTTGGGGCCGATCAGCGACACTTTGGCGCCGTCGGCCACGATGAAAGTGACGTTCTCGAATAGAGTCGGTCGGTGGGAATGGCGGTATGAAATACCGCTTGCGATGATACTCATAATAAACGATCGAATGGCGACCCGCGCGGGGTCCGGTGAAACCTGAATGCTTGTCTGGGCGGGGCATCGGTTCCGGGGAACCGGCCTATCGAACGTTTGTTTTCATCGGAGTAAGTTTGAATTCGGGTGCGAAGATAGGCAAAAAAATACGACGGACCAATCCGTCGTATGAAATAATGATGAGCGCCGGATTGCAGCCCGGGCGTGTGCGCCGCAGCGATGCGTCAGCCCTTGCGCGACGCGACGGCGGCCAGCGAGAGCAGGACGCCCAGTGCGACGCCCAGCAGTGCGGCGAAGAGCACCTGGTAGTTCGGCGGCAGCAGGAACGTGATCGTGTGGGCCGGGATCCAGAAGAGCGGAATGGTCTTTTTGAATACGAAGTTCCACTGCACCTGCCAGTTGAGCGACGCGAGCGTGCGGCCCACGGGAATGGGGCGCAGCAGTGCGCGCAGCGAGCCTCCGTGGGCGAGGATGTGGGTGTCGGAGATCTTGTGGAACGTCATGAACACGGGGCCGAACGTGGTGTTCATGGCCGTGCTGACGAGCAGTGCGCCGAGCAGTTTCATCGGGCTGAGCGCTCCCCGCATGGCGGCGGGCACCTCCTCCAGTCCGAGCGTCTGTGCGAAGAGGGGCACGCCCGAAGCGAAGACCTTCATGGCGGCCGCGATCCACATGCCGAGGAATCCCCACACCACGGCGCGGGGCAGCAGTCCGAAGCCGGGTTCGTTGTAGCGTCCGGTCTTGATGCGCAGGCCGATCGCCTCGCCGGCGGTCGAGAGGATGCCGAACTTCAGGAAAGCCAGAAGGTAGGGGTGTGCGGCGTTGCAGGCCGTGTAGGCGTCGTAGAGTGCCGGACACAGGAAGAACGGGGCGAGCAGGGCCGCGGCGCCCGCGAGGAAGAGGAAATCGGAGGTTTTCATGGTTTCGGTGTGTGTGTTAGGGTTTTCGGGTGCTGTTGCCGGAAGTTCCGGTCGTGTGTGCGGGATCGCAGGGCAGGGGCGGAACGGGTGTCACCTCCCGAGCAGGATGCGCGCCTGCTCCAGTGCCGCGGGGGTGATTTCGCTGCCCGAGAGCATCTTGGCGATCTCCTCCACGCGTGCCTCGTCGCCGAGGCGGGCGATGCCCGTGTGGCCTTCGCGTTTGCGCACCACGAAGTGGGTTTCGCCCTTCGAGGCGACCTGCGGCAGGTGGGTGATGTCCACCACCTGCATCGTGGAGGCCAGCTCGCTGATGATGCGTCCCATGGCGTCGGCGATGCGGCCCGAGACGCCCGTGTCGATCTCGTCGAAGATGATCGTAGGCAGCTGCATGCGCTCGGCGAGCAGCGCCTTGATCGCCAGCATCACGCGCGATAGCTCGCCGCCCGAGGCGATGCGGTCCACGGGCTGGGGCGCCGCCGTGCGGTTGGCCGTGAAGAGGAATTCCACGCGGTCGCGGCCCGTGCGGGTCGGGGCGCCCGTGTCCGTGATCCCGATGCGGAACAGCGTGTCGGGCATGCCCAACTGGGCCAGCGTGGCGAGGATGCGTTTCTCGAACGCCGGGGCGGCCTTGAGGCGCGAGGCGTGGAGGCGTGCCGCGAGGGCATCGGCCGCATCGGCTGCCTGGGCCGTGCGGGCTTCGAGTGCCGCGATGCGTTCGTCGCCGTGTTCCATGGCGTCGAGCCGCGCGGCGTAGTCGTCGCGCAGGGCGATCAGCTCGTCGGGCGTGGCTGCGCGGTGCTTCTGCTGGAGCGAGTAGAGGGCGGCCAGGCGGTTGTCGATCTTTTGGAGACGCTCGGGGTCGGCGTCGATGCGCTCGGCGTCGTCGGACGCCGTGGCGCCGATGTCCTTCAGTTCCTCGATGACCGAGCGCAGCCGCTCGGCCAGCTCCCCGGCCCGGGGGTAGCTCGTGCGGATGTGGTGAAGCGACGTCTCGGCGCCCTTGAGGCGGGGCAGGATGCCCGTCTGCTCGTCGTCGAGCGCCTCGTGCAGCGCTCCGAGCGTTTCGCCGATGCGGTCGGCGTCGGCCAGCACGGCCTGCTCCGTCTCCAGCTCGGCTACCTCCCCCGTGCGCAGGCCCGCGGCCCGCAGCTCCTCGGTCTGGTAGCGGAGCCACTCCTCGTCGCGGCGGCTGCGCAGCGCCTCCTCGCGCAGCGCCTCCAGCTCGCGCTGCAAGCGGCCCAGTGCGGCGTATGCCGCGGCATACTCGGTCCGCAGCGCTTCGTTGCCCGCCACCGTATCCAGTGCCGAGGTGCGGAACTCCTCCGAGGAGAGGATCAGGTTGCGGTGCTGCGAGTGTATGTCGATGAGGCGTGCGCCCAGCTCGCGCAGCTGCGCGAGCTGCACGGGCAGGTCGTTGATGAAGGCGCGGCTCTTGCCCGACGGTGCGATCGTGCGCCGGATGACGGTGCGGGGCGCGTGGTCCAGGTCGGCCTCCTCGAACCACGCCTCAAGTCCGAGTCCCGCGAGGTCGAATTCGCCCTCCACGATGCAGCTGCGCGACGGGTCGCCGATGACGCCGCCCTCGGCCTTGCCCCCCACGAGCAGTCCGAGCGCTCCGAGCAGAATCGACTTGCCCGCGCCCGTCTCGCCCGTGATGATGTTCAGGTGCGGGTCGAGCTCCATTTCGAGCTTGTCGATGAGTGCGTAGTTTTCGACCGAAAGACGGCGCAGCATGGGCGGACCTCCTATTTTGACAACGATTCGATTTTATCGACGATGCGTGCCGCCGTCTCGCTTTTGCTGAGCAGCGGCAGGGCTTCGCGCCCCGTGCGGTCGATGAACGTGACTTTGTTGGTGTCGCCGCGGAATCCCGCTCCGGCGTCGCGCAGCGAGTTGAGCACCACGAAGTCGAAATTCTTCCTCTCCAGCTTGGCTTCGGCATGCGCCTCCTCGTCGTGTGTTTCGAGCGCGAAGCCCACCAGCAGACGCCCGCCCTTGCGTGCGCCGAGCTCGGCGGCGATGTCCTTCGTGCGGCGCAGGCGGAGCGTCAGGCTTCCGTCGCCCTTCTCCATCTTGCGCTCCGCGACCTGCTCGGGCGTGTAGTCCGCCACGGCGGCGCACATCACGGCGCCGTCCGCCGCGTCGAAGGCCTCCGTGGCCGCGCGGTACATCTCTTCGGCCGTCAGCACCTCGATGCGGCGCACGCCCTGCGGTGCGGCGAGCGCCGTGCGGCCGCTCACGAGCGTGACGTCGGCACCCCGTGCCGCCAGTTCGCCCGCAATGGCATAGCCCATCTTGCCCGTCGAGTGGTTGGTGAGGTAGCGCACGGGGTCGATGGGTTCGATCGTGGCTCCGGCCGTCACCAGGTAGCGTTTCCCGGCGAGCGTCGGGCGCCGTTCGCCCGCGGCCAGCAGCCGCTCCACGGCCCGCACGATGGCCTCGGGCTCCTCCATGCGGCCTTTGCCCGTGAGGCCGCTGGCCAGCTCGCCCTCGCCCGGCTCGATTATCGCGACGCCCCGTTCGGCCAGCGTGCGCAGGTTCTGCTGCGTGGCGACGTGGGCGTACATGTCCAGATCCATGGCCGGAGCCACGGCCACCGGACAGCGGGCCGAGAGGTAGGTCGTGAGCAGGAGGTTGTCCGCCGTGCCGTGGGCCATTTTCGACAGCGTGTTGGCCGTTGCGGGGGCTACGAGCATCAGGTCGGCCCACTCGCCCAGCGAGACGTGGGAGTTCCAGGCGCCGTTCTCGGGATCGAAGAATTCGACCAGGATGGGACGCTTCGAGAGCGTGGCCATGGTCAGCGGCGTGATGAACTCTTTGGCCAGCGCCGTCATCACCACCTGCACCTCGGCGCCTGCGGTGCGGAGCAGACGACAGAGCACCGCGGCCTTATAGGCGGCGATGCTTCCCGTGACTCCCAGCAGTATGTGTTTGCCCTGCAACATCGCGTGCTACGGCTCAGGCTTTCGTCTCCTCCTTGGGCTCGCTGCCGTCGCGGAAGAAGAGCTCGTGGTCGAGGAACTCCTCCGTGGCGATGATGGCGGGCTTGGGCAGGCGCTCGTAGTAGCGCGAGATCTCGATCTGCTCGCGGTTCTCGAAGGTCTCCTCCATCGTGTCGGTCGGCGACGAGAAGTCGGCGAGTTTGCGCGTGAGCTCCGTCTTGAGCTCGGCGGAGATCTGGTTTGCGCGTCGGGCTATGATGTTGATGCTTTTGTAGATGTTGCCCGTTTCGCGGTCCAGGTCCACGAGTTTGCGGGTGACGGTGTTGTTGGGGATGTTCTTCTTGATCTCCATCGTTATTCGGTTTTTTCCTTGTTGTTCTTGTCCAGGTAGTCCTTGGCTCTTTGGGCCATGCGGTCGAGTTCGCGGCGGTGCTCCGATTCGGGATACTCCTCGATGAACGAGTAGTAGGAGTCGAGCATCGACAGGAAGCGGTCGGTCTGCTTGCTCTGCACAGAGTTGTCGGCCAGGCGGAAGCCCGACACGACCGTGAGGTACATGATCTGCTCGCGGTGGCTGCTCTCGGGATACTGCTTGAGCGCGTTGCGCAGGGCCACGATGGCCGATTTGTAGCGCCCGGTCTTATAATAGGTGTAGGCGTTGGTGTAGGCCTTGTCGTGCAGGCGGTGCAGCAGCTCGTCGTCGATCTTGCGGAAATCTTCAGTGCGGTCGCTCGCGGGGTAGCGCGAGGTGAACTCGTGAATGGCCGTGCGGGCGCGCACGGTCATGGTCTGGTCGCGCGTGGGCCCGGGCGAGAGGTAGTAGAAGCACATGGCGTACATGCCCTCGGCATCCTCGATGAAGACGCTGCGGCCGAATTTGCGGCGGAAGCGATCGAGCAGTTCGGCGGCCGCGTCCCACTCGCGGGACTTGTATTTGCAGCGGGCATTGAAGAATGCGATGCTGTCCTCGCGGGGCGAGCCGTCGTAGATGTGCTCGATGTTCTCGAAGAGCGTCGAGGCCCGCGACCATTTCCCCGCCTCGTAGAATTCCAGCGCTTTGGCATACATCAGATTGTGGTCGCCGCTGTGGAGCAGGCTCGTCATGCCGCCGCAGCCGGCCAGCAGCCCCGCCAGCACTGCGCCGCAGAGGAGGTGTATATGCGTTTTCTTCATCGGAGGATCTTTAACTGCGCTTTAGTGCGCAAAGTTACGGAATATTCAACGATTTCGCAAATAATTTTGTTGCGCGGGGCGCCCGCTTTTCAGAACAGAAAGGCGAGCGAGCAGCCGTAGCTCAGGTCGCGGCGCACGCGCACCGTGCAGGGAGGCGACGTGCGGTCCGCGGCGACCGAGCGCCACGCGCGTGCGCCGGGATAGCCCGTGCAGCGCAGGTCGAGGCAGAAACGCCCGAGGTCGAAGCCGATGCCGCCGGTGATCGCCGTCGTGCGGCCTCCGCGGCGCACGTACAGACCGTGGGGGGCGCTGTCGCGCCCGAGGGGCCGGGTGCGGAACGCGGCGCCGCCGAAGAGCCGCACGACATTGCCTGCGCGGATGCCCAGCAGCAGCGGGAACTCGATCCGTCGTGCGTGCAGCGTCGCCGTACCCGAGGTCGTGCCCGAGAAGCGGAGCCGGCAGCGGGTGTGGGTGTAGGAGGCTTCGGTCTGGAGGTAGAAGCGGCGCGCGATGTCGAGCCGCAACAGTACGCCCGCCTCGAACCCCGGGCGGAGGCCGCCGGCCTCTATCCGCATGCCGTCGATGCATGCCGGATCGACCCGGTGATCGACTGCGCGGAAGCCCGCACGCACGCCGAAGCGGAGCGTGCGGGCCGTGGCGCCGCCGCACAGCAGGAGGGCTGCGAGGAGCGCCGCCAGGTGGTGCGCGAAGTGGTGCGGCAGCGTCTGCGGCGTGCGGCGCTGCCGTGCGCGGGGTGCGTCGTGTCGTCGCGGTGTCGGTCGGACGGCCGCTGCGGGGCCGTCCGTCGGGGCATATGGTCGTGTTGCATCCATGTCGTTGCGTGTCCGCGGTGCGGCGGGTGCCGCCCGCCGGCGGTTTGCGGGGCGTCGTGCTTTGAAACAGCGTCTCAGAGCAGCGGCGACAGGAGCCGCAGCAGGTCCGAGGCGATGCGCCGCAGGGGCGTGCGCCGCCACGTGTCGGGGCGTATGCGCACGCAGTGCTCCAGGTCGCGGTCGAAAGTCGCGGCCAGGCTCGCCGCGGTCGCGCGGTCGTAGACGAAGGCGGTGACTTCGAGGTTGTCCTGAAGGCTGCGGTAATCCATGTTGGCCGTGCCGACCGAGGCTACGGTGTCGTCGGCGACGAGGAGTTTGGCGTGGAGGAAGCCGTTGTCGTAGCGGTAGAGCTCGGCGCCCGCCTCCAGCAGGTCGGCGGCATAGGACTCCGACGCGAGGTCGGTGATGCGCGAATCGCTGCACGTGGGGATCATGACGGCGACCCGCACGCCGCGGCGCGAGGCGATGCGCAGCGCGTCGAGAATGCAGGGCGGCGGCATGAAGTAGGGCGACGAGAGGCGTATGGTGCGGTGCGCGCGGTGGATGACCGAGGCGAAAGCGTCGGCGAGCGTGGTGCGCGAGGGGCCCTCCTCGGCCCAGGCGATCTGCATGGGCCGCATGTCGGCGATGCGGTGGGGTGCGACGTAGTGCGCGGGGTCGAGCCGCGGTCCGCCGCTGCGGGCCCAGTCGGCGAGGAAGAGGCGCTGGAGGTCGGCCACGGCGTCGCCCTCGATGCGCAGGTGCTCGTCGCGCCACTTGCCCATGCCGTCGCCGTCGAGGTAGTATTTGGCGATGTTGATGCCGCCCAGGTAGGCCGTGCGGCCGTCGGTGACGACGATCTTGCGGTGGTTGCGGCGGTTGGTGCGGGGCCTGAACCACGGGAACCGGATCGGGGCGTAGGGGCGGATCTCGACGCCCGCGCGCCGGAGGTCGCGCCGCAGCCTGCGGCCCAGGCGCCACGAACCCACCGCGTCGTAGATCACCCGCACTTCGACCCCGGCGCGGGCCTTGCGCATGAGGATGGCGGCGATGGTGCGGCCGATGCGGTCGTTGCGGAAGATGTAGTACTCCATGTGGATCGAGCGCGTGGCCCGCTGGAGCGAGGCGATGAGCGCCGCGAAGGCGTTGCTGCCGTTGTGCAGCGGGTCGATGCGGTTGTGCGGGGCCGTGCGGGTGCCGCAGCCGCAGCCGATGAGGGCGGCGAGCGGATGCCGGGTGCCGGCCGGTGCGGCGCAGGCCGCGGTGCGGGTGTCGTGCCAGCCGGCCAGCACGTAGAGCAGCGTGCCCGCCACGGGCAGCGCGAAGACCAGCAGCAGCCAGACGCCCGCCGACGCGGGGTTGCGCGTGCGGCGGGTGACGACGACGGCCGCGAGGGCCGTCCAGGCGAGGTGCAGAGCCGTGAGGAGTGCGGTCATGATCGTCCCCGTGCGCGGCACACTTTGTGCCAAAAAAAGATTTGGAAAATCGGATTTAACTTTTTACCTTTGTTCTGTGAATGATTCATGGGGTTCCGACTTTCGCGGTCGGGATTCTTTATTTTTTTGTCCTGCTTGCAGGGAATGAAACGTTATGGCAAAAGAGATTATTTATCTGACGGCGGAGGGCTATAAGAAGCTCAAGGACGAACTGGATCATATGCGTTCGGTGGAGCGTCCCGCCATTTCGGCGGCCATCGCCGAGGCCCGCGACAAGGGCGACCTTTCGGAGAATGCGGAGTACGACGCTGCGCGCGAAGCGCAGGGCCTGCTCGAAATGCGCATCGCCAAAATGGAGGATACGCTGGCCAACGCCCGCGTGATCGACGAGTCGAAGATCGACAAGAGCAAGGTGCAGATCCTCAGTAGAGTGACTCTGATGAACCACAACAACGGCAAGCAGATGGTCTACACCATCGTGGCCGAACACGAGGCCAACCTGCGCGAGGGCAAGCTGGCGATCGGCACCCCCATTGCCAAGGCGCTGCTCGGCAAGAAGAAGGGCGACCACGTGGATGTGGCCGTGCCGGCCGGTACGCTCCATTTCGAAATTCTCGACATCAGCATCTGACCGTCCGGCGCGCAGCATCGTCCGGGCGACGCAACGGGAAGCGCGGCACTTCGGGTGCCGCGCTTTTTTCATGCCGCGGTGCGGTCCGCGCGTTCTGTCCCGCCGGTGCTCCTACCTGTCCGCCTGCGGGGGCTTCATTCCTCCGTTGCTCCTTGGGTTTTCCGCCTGCGGGCACTTTCAGTCTGTGCCTCAGCCGTTGCGCCGGCGCGTGCTTCATTCCGTCGGTGTCCTTTCCGCTCCGTCTGCGGTACGTCGGCTCTGAGGCTGCGGAGCGCACGGGGCGCATCGCCGCTGCGGTCCGTACATGCAGGCACCGTGTCTTCTGGCGTTCCCGCTCCCTGCTCGGGCGCTTCGCAGCCGTCCCGCCCCGATGGCGCACGGTCGAAATACCCGATTTGGGGATTTCGGCATAAGCGATTTTTCGCTATCTTTGCGCCCGAATATGACACGTGAACTCCGCAATAGATTCGAAGCGCTTCTCCTGCTGCTGATCCTTTTCGCTGCGCAGGCGGGCCAGAAGGTCCATATCTATACGGAGGATCCGCTCCACTTCGCCGCGTTCTGCGGCGATCTGCTGCCCGACAACGGCGCGAGCAGCAGCGTGGTCGAGAAGTGCGTGGTCGATGATTTCCCCTTCTTCTGTTACGAATACGCCGACTCGGTGGCCTTCGCGGGCCGCGTGGTGCTCGTCGGGACATGCCCCGTGGCACCCGTGCGCGCCGCGAACCCCTGCGGTGAGCGTCCCTGTTCGCTCCGGGCGCCGCCCGCACGGGTCTGACAGCTCTCTCCGGGCCGTTCGTCCGCTCCGTATGCGCCGCATGCGGAGGGGCCGGTGCGCGTGTGCCGCACGGGACCGCGCGACCGGGCTTCACTCCCGATTTCCATTCGATTTTACTGATTCCGTCGGAGGCGTCGTGCGCTTCCGGCACCTGATATGCAACATACGCAATGAACAGAATACTCCTTGCTCTGCTCGTCGTGCTGTGCTCCGCACGCACGGCGTTCGCCGGCCAAGAACCGGCTCCCGTCAAACCCACCGATGCCAACGTCTTCGGCCATGTGGTCGATCGCCGCACGCAGGAACACGTCGCCTTCGCCACCGTCGTGGTGGTCGGCACGACTTTCGGCACCACGACCGATGCCACGGGACACTACTTTCTGAAGAACCTGCCGCTCGGCGACATCGAGATCGAGGTGCAGATGCTCGGCTATGATCCCGTGCGTCAGCAGGTCCATACCCGTGCGGGCGAGTCGCGCGAGGTCAATTTCGAGATCGCCGAAAGCGGCATCGCCATGGATCAGGTCGTGGTGTCGGCCAGCCGCAGCGCCACGCTCCGCCGCGAGGCCCCGGCCCTGGTCAGCGTGCTCGACGCCGCGCTGTTCGAGAAGACCAATGCCGTCTGCCTGGCGGAGGGTCTGAGCTTCCAGCCCGGCGTGCGCGTGGAGGACGACTGCCAGAACTGCGGCTTCGCCCAGGTGCGCATCAACGGCCTCGACGGCCACTACTCGCAGATTCTGATCGACTCACACCCCATCTTCTCGTCGCTCGCGGGCGTCTACGGCCTGGAGCAGATCCCGGCCAACATGATCGAACGCGTGGAGGTGCTGCGCGGCGGCGGCTCGGCGCTCTTCGGCGCCTCGGCCATCGGCGGCACGATCAACGTCATCACGCGCGATCCGGTGCGCAACACGGCGCAGGCCGCGCACACGATCACCTCCGTCGGCTGCGGCAGCGCCTACGACAACAACACCTCGTTCAACGCCTCGCTCGTGTCGGACAACAGCAAGGCGGGGCTCTACGTCTACGGCCAGAACCGCCACCGCTCGGGCTACGATCACGACGGCGACGGCTTCACCGAACTGCCCGTGCTCACGCAGCAGACCGCGGGTGCCCGGGCTTTCCTGCGCACGGGCGCCACGTCGCGGCTCTCGGCCCAGTACCACCACATCGGCGAGTACCGCCGCGGCGGCGACCGTCTCGGGCTGCCGCCCCACGAGGCCCTCGTGGCGGAGCAGACCGACCATTCGATCGACGGGGGCAGCCTGACGTTCGATTTCTGGACCCCCGACCGCAGCGACCGCCTCGACGCCTACGTGTCGTTCCAGAACACGGCCCGCAGGAGCTACTACGGCACGGGCGAGGACCCCGACGCCTACGGCCGTACGCACGACATCACGGTGGCGTCGGGCGTGCAGTACATCCACACGTTCGACCGCCTGTGGTTCATGCCCTCCGAGCTGACGCTCGGCGCCGAGTACAACTTCGACGGCCTGGAGGACGAGTCGATCGGCTACGGCATGCATACCGAGCAGGACGTGCACATCGTGGGCGGATACTTCCAGAACGAGTGGAAGACCGAGCGGTGGTCGCTCCTGGTCGGCGGCCGCGTGGACAAGCACAATCTGGTGGACCATGCGATCTTCAGCCCCCGTGCCAACGTGCGGTTCAACCCCACGCGCGACGTGAACCTGCGTGTGAGCTATTCGGGCGGGTTCCGTGCGCCGCAGGCTTTCGACGAGGACATGCACATCTCGATCGTGGGCGGCGAACGCGTGCGCGTCGTGCTGGCCGACAACCTGCGCGAGGAGCGTTCGCACAGCTTCAGCGCCTCGGCCGACCTCTACCGCCGTTTCGGCAAGGTGCAGGCCAACCTGCTCGTCGAGGGATTCTACACCATCCTGGACGATGTGTTCGCATTGCGCGAGCTGGAGCAGAAGGCCGAGGACGGCAGCACCGTCAAGGAGCGTTACAACGGTTCGGGCGCCACGGTGATGGGCATCAACATCGAGGGCAAGGCCGCCTTCACGTCGTGGTGCTCGTTGCAGGCGGGCGTCACGCTCCAGCGCAGCCGCTACAGGGAGCCGGAGTACTGGAGCGACAACGCACAGGTGCCGCCCGAGCGGCGCATGTTCCGCACGCCCGACGTCTACGGTTACTTCACCGCCTCGGTCGATCCCGTGAAGCGCTTCTCGGTGGCACTGACCGGCACGGCCACCGGCTCGATGCTCGTGCAGCACATGGCCGGTTCGGGCGTGGAGGTGGATACGGCCGTCAGGACGCCGGCGTTTTTCGACATGAGCGCCAAACTCACCTACGACATTCCTCTTTACAAGGGCGTCGTCCTCCAGCTCAACGGCGGCGTGCGCAACCTGTTCAATGCCTACCAGAAGGATTTCGACCGGGGTGCCGACCGCGACTCGGGCTACATCTACGGACCCTCGCTGCCGCGCAGCTGGTTTCTCGGCGCGAAGCTCAGCTTCTGAGGCGGGCAGGTCGCTTTCGAATGCATCGGCCGAACCTTTCCGGGGTTCGGCCGTTTTTTTTCGCGGCCGTCCGTCGCCGCAGGATGTCGCTTCGGGTTGTCGTCTCCGGGATGCCGCGTGAAGCGTTTCGCAGGTTGTTTCGCGGGGCGTTCGGTCGTTCGGAGTCGGTCGTGGCTGCCCGTAGGATGATTTTTGCGATGGCGGTTGGAGGGTGCCGGCACCGTGCGGCCGGAACTGAAAAAGGGGACGGCCTCCGTTGCGGAGCCGTCCCCTCGTTTCGGTCGTGCGCCCGATTTACAGCGCCTTGATCTCGTGGAGAATTCGGTTGGTCTTGTGCACGGCGGCAGCCGATGCGGCGAACTTCTCGGCCTCCTCCTTCGTCAGGTCGATCTTCACGATCTTCTCGATGCCCTTGCGGCCGATTACCGCGGGCACGCCGATGCAGAGATCCGACTCGCCGTATTCGCCTTCGAGGTAGCAGCTGCACGGGATGATCTTCTTCTGGTCGTTGAGGATCGACTCCACCATCATCGAGGCGGCGGCACCCGGAGCGTACCATGCCGACGTACCGATGAGCTTGGTGAGGGTGGCGCCGCCGACCATCGTGGCCGCAGCGGCCTCCTCAAGCTTCCTGCGCGACGCGAACTGCGACGCGGGCACGCCGTTGATCGTGGCTTTCGAGAGCAGGGGAATCATCGTCGTGTCGCCGTGGCCGCCGATGACCATGCCGTCCACGTTGTTGATGTTGGCGCCCGTGGCCTTGGCCAGGTAGCACTTGAAGCGCGACGAGTCGAGTGCGCCGCCCATGCCGATCACGCGGTTCTTGGGCAGGCCCGAGGCTTTGAGCGCCAGGTAGGTCAGCGTGTCCATCGGGTTGGCCACCACGATGATGATCGCGCGCGGCGAGTACTTGACGATGTTCTCCACCACGCTCTTCATGATGTTGGCGTTGGTGCCGATGAGCTCCTCGCGCGTCATGCCCGGCTTGCGGGGAATGCCCGAGGTGATGACTACGACGTCCGAATTGGCGGTCTTCTTGTAGTCGTTGGTCACGCCCGTGAGTTTCGTGTCGAAATCCATGAGCGTGGAGCACTGGTACATGTCGAGCATCTTGCCCTCCGAGAGGCCCTCCTTGATGTCGATCAGCACCACTTCGCTGGCTACCTCGCGGCAGGCCATCACGTTCGCGCAGGTCGCGCCCACGGCGCCTGCGCCCACTACGGTTACTTTTGACATGTCGTCTTCGTTTTAACGGATGATTAACCGATCAGTTCTGCGTATTGTTCGGCGTTCAGCAGAGCGTCGGCCTCTGCGGGATCCGAAAGCCGGATGCGGATGATCCAGCCTTCGCCGTAGGCGTCCTTGTTTACGATCGAGGGATCGGCATCCACGGCGGGGTTGAACTCCAGCACCTCGCCCGATACGGGGCAGAATGCGTCGCTGACCGTCTTCACGGCCTCGATCGAGCCGAATACGTCGCCGGCGGCGACGGTCTCGCCTACGGTCGGCACATCGACGAATACGATGTCGCCCAACTGGCTCTGGGCGAAGTCGGTAATGCCGATATAGGCCGTGTCGCCCTCGATGCGGCACCACTCGTGGTCGTTCGAGTACTTCAGGTTTGCAGGTACGTTCATAATGATGGTTTTATTGGATTGTTGATGCAACTTCGTTTACGTATGCAAATATAATTGTTATTCCGATAACAACAAATCTTTTTCGTGCTATTTTTTCATATTCCGTGCCGGAATCCGGCGTGCCGTGCGGCCCTGCGGTCCGTGCGGCGTCGGACTCAGCGGCCCGCGATGACGAACTCCACCTCCCGGAACAGGTAGGCGCGCAGCGTGCCGTCGTCGTGGCGCAGCAGCAGCTCGCCCGAGGGGCGCACCCCTTCGATCGCGGCCTCCACGGCGGTGCCGTCGGCCAGGCGGTAGGGGTGGCGTTCGCCCAGACGGTACATGCGTGCGCGGTAGTCGGCCTGGAGCCGTGGCGCGTCGCCCGCTTCGAGGCGGCCGTACTCTTCGTGCAGGTGCGCGAGGAACGCTTCGAGCACCTCGCGGCGGTCGTAGGTGCGGCCCGTGAGCTGCGCCATCGACACGGGGTTCGGCAGCGACGGGTCAAACGTGCGCTGGTTCACGTTGATGCCGATGCCGGCCACCGTGCGGTCGAGCGTGGCGCCCGCGTAGTGGTGTTCGATGAGGATGCCCACCAGCTTGCGGTCGCCGGCGTAGATGTCGTTCGTCCACTTGATGCGCGTGTCGATGCCGTAGTCGCCGAAGGTCCGTACCAGGGCGAGCGTCACGGCCTCCGAGAGCAGGAACTGCTCGCCCGCGGGCAGGAACGTCGGCCGCAGCACGACCGAGAAGGTGAGGTTCTCGCCCGGCGTGCTGCTCCAGGCGTGTCCGCGCTGCCCCCGCCCGGCGGTCTGCTCGTCGGCCCACACCACGTCGCCGTGCGCGAGCCGCGGATCGCGGGCCTCGTCGTTGGTCGAGCCCGCGGTCGCGATGTGTCGGATCATGGCGCTCAGGCACTGACGCCGAAGTCGCGCAGGGCGTCGTTCAGCGAGGTTTTCTTGTCGGTGGACTCCTTGCGGCGGCCGATGATCAGGGCGCAGGCCACGTCGTACTCGCCCGCGGGGAAACGCTTGCGGTAGCTGCCCGGCACGACCACCGAGCGGGGCGGCACGTATCCCTTGTGCGTCACGGGCTCGGGGCCCGTGACGTCGATGATGTGGGTCGAACCGGTGATCACGGTGTTCGAACCCAGCACGCACTCGCGGCCCAGGTGCGCCCCCTCGACCACGATCGAGCGCGAGCCGAGAAAGCAGTGGTCCTCGACGATGACCGGCGCGGCCTGCACCGGTTCGAGCACGCCGCCGATGCCCACGCCGCCCGAGAGGTGGACGTGGCAGCCGATCTGGGCGCAGGAGCCCACCGTGGCCCATGTATCGACCATGGTTCCCGTGCCCACGTAGGCGCCGATATTGACGTAGGAGGGCATCAGAATGGCGCCCGGGGCGATGTAGGCTCCGTAGCGCGCCACGGCGTGCGGCACCGCGCGCACGCCCAGCTCCTCGTATCCGTGCTTGAGTTCCATCTTGTCGTACCACTCCAGTTCGCCGGCGCGCATCGTGCGCATGGGGCGCACCGGGAAGTAGAGCAGGATGGCCTTCTTGACCCATTCGTTCACGCGCCACCGGCCGCCGTCTGCGGGTTCGGCGGCGCGCAGGCGGCCCTTGTCCACCTCCTCGATCACCGCGTCGATGGCTCGGCGCACCTCGGTGTCGGCGAGCAGTGCGCGGTCGTTCCACGCCCGCTCGATCGTTCGTTGCAGCTCTTCGTACATAGTATCTTCGTTTGCTTTTGCGACGGCGTTTTCCCGTGGTGTCGCGGCCCGGACTCCGTCCGATGCTGCGCCCGTTCCGGCGAAAACGTCCGCTTCGTTTTTCCGAAAGCCAAAGGTACGCAAAAACTTCGCTTCGCACCCTCCCTTTTCGCGGAAAAACGCTAACTTTGTGCATCCGTCCCGTCGGGCCGCACTGCGGGCGGCGGGGCGCGGAAAAAGCGTCGAACTATGAAAGTCTACAAATTCGGTGGCGCGTCGGTGCGGAATGCGGACGGCGTGCGCAACCTGCACAAGATCGTCGGGGACGAACGCAACCTGTTCATCGTCGTCTCGGCCATGGGAAAGACCACCAACGCCCTCGAAAAGGTCTTCGAGGGGTTGCAGCGGGGCGACCGCGCCGCTTCGGCCGAGCGCATCGCCGAGCTGAGGGCCTACCACGCCGCCATCGTCGAGGATCTGTGGCACGGTCCGGTGCGGCTCGATGCCGTGGAGGAGCTCTTCGCGGAGCTGGAGCGCGTGGCGGCCGACACGGTCTACCGCCCCGAGGACGCGGAGCTGTGGTACGACACGATCGTGGCTTTCGGCGAGCTGATCTCCACCGCCATCGTCTCGGAATATCTGCGCCATGCGGGCATGCCCAACCTGTGGATCGACATGCGCCGCTGCCTGCGCACGGAGCAGCGCCACAAGGATGCGAGCGTCGATCTGGAGGCTTCGGCGCCGCTGCTGCGCGCGGCCGTGGCGGGGACGGGGCACAACGTGTTCGTGGGGCAGGGCTTCATCGGCGGTGCGCCCGACGGCACGACCGCCACGCTGGGCCGCGAGGGCTCGGATTACTCGGCGGCCGTGGCGGCCAACATCCTGGGGGCCGAGTCGATGTCGATCTGGAAGGACGTGGACGGCGTGATGAATGCCGATCCGAAGGCCTTTCCCGACGCCGTGCAGATTCCCGAACTGAACTACCTCGATGCGATCGAACTGGCGTACAGCGGCGCGCAGATCATCCATCCGAAGACCGTGAAGCCGTTGCAGAACCGCAACATTCCGCTCTACGTGCGGCCTTTCGGCGACAAGCGCAAGCCGGGCACCGTCATCCGCGGCATGTCGGCCCCCGTGGAGGTGCCGATCCTGATCCTGAAGAAGGACCAGGTGCTGCTCACGATCCGTTCGCGCGACCTGTCGTTCGTGCTGGAGGAGAAGTTCGGCACGATCTTCTCGCTGCTCGAACGCTACCGCATCAAGGCCAATCTGATCCACAATTCGGCGGTCAATCTGAGCCTCTGCGTGGACAACACGTGGCACATCGACGATGCCGTGTCGGCGCTGCGCGACGCGGGATTCGACGTGCTGAAGGCCGCCGACATGGAGTTGCTGACCATCCGCGGCTACGACGAGGCGATCTACATGCGCTATGCGCAGATCGGCCCGAAGGTCTTCATCCGCCAGACCACGCAGTCCACCGTCCGCCTGGTGCGCAAGCGCGAGTAGCGGGGGCGCCGAAACGTTACGGCCGGAGACGCATCGTCTCCGGCCTTTTTCGTTCGGTGCGGCTCCGTCCGCCGCTTCCGGGCCTCATGGGCGTTCCGGTCGCGGAGCAGGTCGGGTCGCGGAGCAGGTCGGGTCGCGGAGCAGGTCGGGTC
>VSOO01000080.1 GCA_009774895.1 Alistipes sp.
ACCAGAAGAGCGAAGCCAACCAGGAGTTCAGCAAATTCGTGCGCCGCAACTACCGCGACTGGATCAACCGCCGCACGGACGACACGCCCGTGATGTCGCACACGCTCATGCGCTCGAAGATCCTCCCCGAGGCCGAGCGGCACGCCAAGACCACGCTGCTGCTGATCGACAACTTCCGCTACGACCAGTGGCGGGCCATATCGTCGCTGCTGCGCGGCCACTACGACGTGGCCGCCGACGAGTTCTACTGCGCCATCCTGCCCACCGCCACGCAATACGCGCGCAACGCCGTCTTCGCCGGACTGATGCCGCTGGCCATCTCGCGCCTGATGCCCGACCTGTGGCTCAACGACAACGAGGAGGGCGGCAAGAACCAGCACGAGGAGGAGTTCCTGCGGCGGCTGCTCGTACAGCAGGGCAAGCAGCACTGGAAGTGGACGTTCGACAAGCTCATACGCCCCGAGCAGGGCCGGCGCCTCGTGGACAACATCGGCCGCATCGCCGACGCCGACTTCTCGGTGATCGTCTACAACTTCCTCGACATCCTCTCGCACGCCCGCACCGAAACCGACGTGATCCGCGAGCTGACCGAGGACGACGCCTCGTTCCGCTCGCTCACCCGCTCGTGGTTCGAGCACTCCGACCTCTTCACGATCCTGCGGCTGCTGGCCGAGCGGGGCCACACGGTCATCATCACCTCCGACCACGGCACCATCCGCGTGGACAATCCGGTCAAGGTCACGGGCGACCGCGCCACCTCGGCCAACCTGCGCTACAAGACGGGGCGCAACCTGGCCTACAACGCCCGCGAGGTGTTCGAGATCCTGCGGCCCGAGGAGGTGCAGCTCCCGGCGAGCAACCTCACCTCGACCTACATCTTCGCCTACGACAGCGACTTCATGATCTACAACAACGACGCCAACCGCCACATACGCTACTACCGCAACACGTTCCAGCACGGAGGCATCTCGATGGAGGAGATGATCGTGCCGTACATCGTGCTCGAACCAAAAAAATAACCCCGCCATGCAGACCCTGCACATCCATTCCCTCGCCGACCTCAGGGAGGCGGCGCGCGCCGTGCTCGACGCGCTGGGCGACCGCACCGTGGTCGCCTTCCGCGGCCCGATGGGCGCGGGCAAGACGACGCTCATCCGCGAGATCGTCGCACGCCTCGGATCGCGCGACACCGTGACCAGCCCCACCTTCGCCATCGTGAACCACTATGCCGGCACGGAGCGGCCCGCGATCTACCACTTCGACTTCTACCGCATCGACAAGCCGGAGGAGGCCTACGACTTCGGCTACGAGGAGTATTTCTACTCGGGCGACCTCTGCCTGGTCGAGTGGCCCGAAAAGATCGAGGAGCTGCTGCCCGAGCACACGATGAACGTGCGCATCGCCGTGGGACCCGACGAGGAACGCATCATCGAGACGGACTGACCCCGGGCGCGCGACGCCTCGGCGGCCACCGAAACGGCACGGCCCGCCCGAGGCATGCGTCCGGCCGGCCGCACGCTGCGGAACGGCCCCGAGACACCGCATCCGAAGCACGAAACGCGGCGCGGCGGTTGCCGATCCGGAAAATAGCCGTACCTTTGCGCCGCAATCACTACCGAACATGAAAGAATACACATCCAAACAGCACCGCATTCTGCGCCCCGCGGAACAGATCTACGCGCTCATCAGCCGCTTCGACCACCTCACGCCCGCCGTCGCCGACCGCGTGGAGGAGTGGCAGGCCACCGAGGACACCTGCTCGTTCAAGGCCAAGGGATTCACGGTGAAGCTGCGCATGACCGAGAAGTCGGCGCCGAAACACGTGAAGATCGAGGGCGACGGCATTCCGATGGATTTCGCGTTCTGGATTCAGCTCCACTCCGTTTCGGAGTACGACACGCGCATGCGTCTGGTGCTGCACGTCGAGCTGAACATGATGATGAAGATGATGATCGGCGGCAAGTTGCAGGGAGCCATCGACCAGATCGCCGAGGGCCTCGCCCTGGCGATGAACGGCGGCGCGCAGCAATAGCACGCCCCGCACCCCTTTCCGTCCCCCGCAGTGTGGGCCTGCGGGGGACGAGCGCGTAATAGCACATTCGGTCCTGTCTATGACACAAAACGTCTTTTATGCTCTAAAACAGCCGATTCCACTTGCAAAAACGGACTTTTTCAACTAACTTGCAGGTACAACCCAAAACCAAATGCCTTATGAAAAAGTTCTTCCTGCTATTCGCGCTGCTGCTCGGCATGACGAGTTGCAACAACGATCCGGAGTTCGACACTCCGAATCCCGAACCCGATCCGCGACCGTCCTTGAGCACGACCGTTCCGGTGACCGAAGCGCTCGACGAACTCTACGGTCTGATGGACGACGTGGCTGCGGATACGCGCGCCGGCTCCGCTTTCGACCGTGCCCGCAAGATACGCGACATCCGCGTAAGCGGCGCCCGCGCCGCAACCCGCACCGGCGCGTACGATCTTCCGGACACCTTGGTATATGTCGTGAACTTCTCCGACGACCAGGGCTTCGCCGTGCTGGGCGCCCAGCGGTCGCTCGAACCCGTCTACGTACTGACCGAGTCCGGCACGTTCGACGCCGCGAAGCTCGATGCGGCCATCGCCGCGGCCATCGCCGAAAAGAGCGCTCCGTCGTCCGCGACACGCACGGCACCCGACCCAGAACAACCCGTTGCCGAACTCGGCACCGACTATGTGTACCACATGCTGGCCGACGCCGTGACGGCCGTGCCGCACATCGCTCCTGTCGATACAATAAGTATCACTTACGGACCTTGGGAAATATACAAGTCCTACGGTCCGCACATGGTTGTGAAATGGGACCAAACCTACCCGTTCAATGCGGCCATGGGCACCTCGTCCTACTGGGCAAACAACTCCTACAAAGGCCGCTATCCCGTGGGCTGCGGCATCGTCGCAGCCGCCCAGATCATGAGCCACACCTGCCATCCGACCTCCGCACCCGGTAAAAAAGGGAATTACAATTGGACCCGGTTGAGATCCGTATCCAACTATATGAACTACACCAATTACACACCGGGTTTTTACGATACGGCCGATATACCCGACGCCGCACGGACCTATACGACACAACTCGCCGATTTTCTGAATTATTTCGGCATTCAAGCCAAGGCTTCCTACGGAATAGACGGCACAAGCGTATATGCCACAAACATCGTTTCCGCATTGAAAAATATCGACTCGTATTACTCGGACGCCAGGTTGGTTGATTTCGAAACAAACCTAAGTTCCATATACGAAAATCTGAGAAATAATAAGCCCATGTATATCCGCGGATCAAGCACAGCAGGCGGTCATGCATGGGTGGTGGACGGATACTTGACAAGAAAACGACAAATCACTTTCGTCGCACGTAAAGGCTATACAAGTCCGTACGAAACAATGTATGGCACGGAGTACAAAGCATTCCTGCACTTCAACTGGGGATATCAGGGCAAATGCGACGGTTACTATGCCGTGAATATCTTCGACATGACGCAGCGCGACTCGCGCGACGACGTGATCGACACGAACCCCAGCGCCGGCATCACCTTTAATTTCAACACGAACAACCAGGTAATCCTCTATTAACGCAGCACTACATGCGACACCCCGGCGGAAAAGCAGCGATCGCTTACCGCCGGGGTGTCGCACGTTTCGTCCGCAAGCCGGCGATCACCTCATGCAAGCGGCCACGCACCGGATTGTAGGAAAAGTGGCGGACAGGTGTTCGCGCACCTCGTCGGGCATGCACCACACCGCCCGGTCGATCCCCTCCTCACGCTGGGGTGCGGGTGCGGCGCCCGCCGCTGCGCGCATCTCGAACCAGTACGTCCGCTTGAGCTCCCACCGGCCGCAGAGGCTGTAGGCATGGAGCGTGTCGCACAGCGGGCGCACGACCTCCGCGCCGGTCACACCGGTCTCCTCGCCCACCTCGCGCACGGCGCACTCGGCGAACGTCTCGCCGGCCTCGACGTGCCCTTTGGGCAGGTCCCAGCGGCCGTTGCGGTGGATCATGAGCCACGCGCCGCGCGCATCGACCACGATGCCCCCTGCGGCCTCCACCGCCGCGAACTCCGCGGCGAAACCGCGGAACGCAGCCTCCGCATCGGGCGAAATCACGGCCACGTCGTTGCAGGTTTGGAAAATTTCGAGTATCTTCGCTCGGGAAACCCGCTCTCCGGATCCGAGACGGACCGCAAAATGCGCGCCCGGCGTTGCACGATCCGTGAAAACCACGGACTTGTCGGCGAAATAGACGGTTCGGTTCATACGGTAAATTTCGGTAAAGATACGCAAATAAATGAAGTAACCCGATACGAACGATGAAAAAAATCCTACGACTGATGGCTCTCGCAGCTCTGGGTCTGGGGGCATGCGCAGAGCAGCCCCAGCCCCTCAAGATCGACAACGCACTGACGCCCGCCGAGATCGAGGCGGGCCTTCTCACGCCCGAAATCCTCTGGAAGATGGGCCGCGCCGGCTCGGCATCGCTCTCACCCGACGGCTCGAAACTCCTCTACGCGGTCACGCGCTACAACCTCGCCGAGAACTGCGGACGCACGCAGATCTACGTCCGCGACATGGCCAGCGGCGAGGTCAGCGAGCTGACCGACCTCTGCTCGGAAAACAACTCGCCCGCCTGGAGCGCCGACGGACGCACGATCCGCTTCCTCTCCGACCGCAGCGGCTCGATGCAGGTGTGGGAGATGAATCCCGAGGGCGGCGACCTGCGCCAGCTCTCGCAGCTCGACGGCGACATCGAGGGCTTCGGCATCAGCCCCCGCGGCGACAAGGCGTGGTACGTGCGCCGGGTACAGGTCTGCGACCGCAAGTCGTCGGACGTGTACAAGGATATGCCCCACTCCAAAGCACGCATCTATGACGACCTGATGAGCCGCCACTGGGACTACTGGGACGAGGGCTGGTACCGCCACATCTTCGTGGCCGACTTCGACGGCGACCGCATTGCCGAGGGCACCGACATCCTCGGCGCCGATGCGGCCTACGACGCGCCGCTGGCCCCCTATTTCGACATGGCGGAGATCGCCTGGAACCATGCGGGCACGATGCTGGCCTACACCTGTAAACCCCTCGCGGGCACCGACTACGCGCTGACCACCGATTCGGACATCTTCGTCTACGACGTCGCGTCGGGCCTCACGCAGAACATCTGCAAGCCCCGCCACTTCGGCCTCGAAGGCGCTCCCACGATCAATCCCGAAGCCATGCCCGGCTACGACAAATACCCCGTATGGTCGCCCGACGACCTGCGCATCGCCTTCCGTTCGATGCGCCAGCCGGGCTTCGAGTCCGACAAGCAGCGTCTGTTCCTCTACGACTGCCGCACGGGCGAACTGGAGGACCTCACGCCCGAATTCGACTACAACGCGCTGAACGTGGTATGGGAGAACGACGACACGCTCTGGTTCGCGGCGCCGATCGAGGCCACGCACCAGCTCTGCCGCCTGCACCTCCCCGACGGCAGGGTGGAGGTCGTCACCCGCGGCGACCACGACATCAAGACCTTCACGATGGCCGGCGGGCGCCTCGTGGCCGAACTGTGCACGATCTCGTCGGCCGCGGAGTATTACGAGGTCAATCCCGCGGACGGCGCCCTCACGAAAATTTCCGACATCAACGGCGACATCTACGGGCACATCCGCATGGGCCAGGTGCAGAAGCGCTGGGTGCCCACCACCGACGGCAAACGCATGCTCGTGTGGGTGATCCTGCCCCCCGACTTCGATCCCGCGAAGAAGTACCCCACGCTGCTCTACTGCGAGGGCGGCCCGCAGAACGTCGTGTCGCAGTTCTGGAGCTACCGCTGGAACTTCCAGCTCATGGCCGCCCGCGGCTACGTGGTCGTGGCGCCCAACCGCCGCGGCCTCCCCTCGTTCGGTCAGGAGTGGCTCGAACAGATCTCGGGCGACTACTCGGGTCAGAACATCCGCGACTACCTGGCGGCCATCGACGACGTGGCCGGGGAGCCCTGGGCCGACGAGGCGCACATGGGCTGCGTGGGCGCCTCCTACGGCGGCTACTCGGTCTACTACCTCGCCGGGCACCACGAAGGCCGCTTCAAGGCGTTCATCTCGCACTGCGGCATCTTCGACTTCGAGGCCATGTACGGCCAGACCGAGGAGCTCTTCTTCCTCAACCACGACTACGGAGGCCCCTACTGGGACCGCACGAACGCCGTGGCGCAGCGCACCTACGCCCACTCGCCCCACCGCTTCGTGGAGAAGTGGGACACGCCGATCATGGTCATCACGGGCGAATACGACTTCCGCATCCCCTACACGCAGTCGCTCGAAGCCTTCACCGCCGCGCGCCTGCACGGCATCCCGTCGCGTCTGGTGGATTTCGAGGACGAGGGGCACCAGGTGCTCAAGCCGCAGAACTCGCTGGTGTGGAACCGCGAATTCTTCGGCTGGCTCGACCGCTACCTGAAGCCGGCGGAAAAATAACGGACCGCGCTTCCCGATCTGCGCCCCGGAGACCGCACATAAGGGTCTCCGGGGCGCTGCGTTTCGGGCCGCAGCTGCGGGACACAGGAGCGAGCGGCGGACATCCGTCCCGAAAGCTGAGGCACGCACGGAGCAAAACTGCGGCCCGCACGGACCCGGAGCCGCACCTTGCGGCCATCCGGGACAAATACAGCCGCAAGAGCCGCATTCGCCTCCCGTTCGCCCCACCTTCGGAAACCCGCGCCCATAACGGGCCTGTGCACTCCGCGCAACCGCCCCCAAGCGACCGGACAGCCCCCGGCCCAACACAGGCGGCCTGCCGGTCGGCAACCCTCCCCTGCGGCCGCGCCAT